>NZ_JAAKDE010000010.1 GCF_013664685.1 Capillibacterium thermochitinicola | reverse complement strand
TAAGCACGCCGCCAGCGTTCGTCCTGAGCCAGGATCAAACTCTCCGTAAAATTCTTGAAGAGCTGATTTTAGCTCATCGTTTTCTTCTTGACGTCGTCCGGACTTATCACTTCTTTGTAAAGCAACAAGCCCTTACCTTCTCTTACCTGTCTTGGCTGTTTAGTTTTCAGGGTTCAGTCGCCTGTGCCATTTTACGACACTATTTTAATATACCATGGAAAATTATTTTTGTCTAGAGTGTTTTCGTGTCTTTTTTTGCCGCTTTTTCGCGTCTCGGAAAAAACATGCGGGGTTAGTATAACACGGAATAAGGATATTCGTCAAGAGTTTTCAGCCCGCAAACACTCAGCTTAATCCTTAAATTATGATTAAGGGCGTAAAAAAAGGAAAAAGGAACCGTTCAGAAAAGGCCAGTTTACAACCGAATTGGCCGGACCGAGGTCCTGTCGGGAACATTCCGGTAACTTGCTTTTTACGGAAAGCCATGTTGACCTTTGGTTTCTTTTGTGATATTTAACATAACAGGAAGATTCTTGCGTATTATGTATAATTGTATACGTAGGAACAGTTGGGTTAAACATCAAAATGTTTTAATCTTCAATAAATTACCGCGACAAAACCACAATTTTTGCCGACGTTTTCCTCGCGACAACCTTGAAAACAGCGACCCACACCGGTTTTCCTTCCGCGGTTGCTCCCCGCTTCGATTCAAACAAGCACAGACCAAACATCATTTGGACCGAACACAATTCCGACCGACTTTGCCAATGGACAGCAGCCTTCCGCACGAACCAAAAAGAGAAGGCTGCTGTGCCTGTTGCTTCAACGATCCTGATTATTAAACTGAATTCGGGAAGAGAATAACATTGATTTAAAGAAAGGAATGGTGCGTTTGCTGACGACAACAACCTCTCTCCAATTGGAAGAACTTTTGGAATATGCACGCCAACTTGCCAGGGAACAAAAGGGCATTACATTTTCCCGAAGCGTACGCCTCAAACGCCAGGTAAAACACGATCTACGTTTGTTAAATGCGGTTTACCGTGATTTTTTGGCCAAAGCGGAAGAAGAGGAAGCGATGCTTCCCCCGGCCGCCGAGTGGTTGTTGGACAACCATTATCTCCTGCTCGAACAGTACAAGTATATTCGGCAAAACTTGTCCATCAGCCATTTCCGGCGGTTACCGGTCCTCACTTCGGGAAAGATGAAAGGTTTGTACCGGATTTATGCCATCCTTTATGAACTGCTCAAGGTCACCGGGGGTAAGTCCGATCCGGAAGTTTTGGTCAGTTTTCTCTGGGCTTATCAGCAAATCCAACCCTTAACCATCGGTGAGTTGTGGGCGATCCCGCTCATGCTGCGTTTTGTCATCTTCCACCAGCTCCGCGAACTTTATGTACATTTGAATCAAGAACAGTTACCGGCCAACCAAAAGAAGATCTGGTCGGAAAAAGTGGCCCCGCTGTTGAAAGAGGGAACCCAACAGCTGAACAAGGCCATTTTCAAGTTGGAAAAATACATGGATCTGGCCGATCCTTCAGTTCTGCTCTTTTTGGAACAGGAATTCCGCCGGTCCGCCGATTTAAAACCCCTCCTCTACTGGCTCGATGCCCGGGTAAAGGCGGAAAATCTCACCCTTTCCGATTTAAAAGAACGGGAACATCAACGGCAAGCCAGCTACCGGACAATGGCCGGCAACTTCTTCCGCGGGCTGCAGGAGGTCAATCTGGCCCTGTGGGATGAGTATTTTGAAGAGTTAAGCCTGGTCGAGCAGACCCTGCGCCAGGATCCGGCCCGGATCTACCCGGAGATGGATTACGAGAGCCGCAGCTTAATGCGGAGTGAGGTGGAGTTGTTTGCCCGCGAATGGCGGTTACCGGAAGAAAAAATCGCCGAAAAGGTGTTGGCTTTGGCCCGGGCGGCCACCAAAAACCCGGGCGAAGGTAATGTCAAGACCCATGTCGGGTATTATCTGCTGGATGATGGCTGGAAAGAGCTGGCCCAAACCTTAAATTGTAAAGGGGGCGGCCTCCGTCATTTCCGGCGGACCGCGCGCGCAAAGCCGAATTTGGTCTATTTCCCCTCTTTGGTTCTTTGTTTTTTGCTGATCTATACCGGTCTTTTGTGGTCCTTATCCGCCTTACAGGCCTTTACCCCTCTACAGTTGGTTTTCGCCGGTCTGTTGCTGCTTGCCCCGGTGGCCGGAAGCGCCGTCCGTTTGGTCCATGCGGTCTTGAATTGGGTTTTTCCACCGCAGATCCTACCAAAGATCGAATTCCGCAACGGCATTCCGCTCGAGGCAGCGACGATGGTGGTGATCCCTACGATTTTAGGGAGTATGGAGGATGTTGAGTCTTTACTGCGGAAACTGGAAGTCTACCATCTGGCCAATACCGATCCGCACATCTATTTCGCCCTGCTGACCGATTTTTCCGATGCCGCGGAAAAGGAGCGTCCGGAAGACGCCCCGCTTCTCGAAGCGGCCCTGGCCGGGATCGCCGCCTTGAACGAGCGTTACCCCCATCCGGAGGGCGAAAGTTATTTCCATCTATTACACCGCGAGCGGCGGTACAATCCCCAGGAAGGGGTCTGGATGGGTTGGGAACGGAAGCGCGGGAAACTTACCGAGTTCAACGCGCTACTCGCCGGGGTCGAAGAGACCAGTTTTACGACGGTCACCGGCGACCGCGAGTTTTATAAACAGATCCGCTACGTAATCACCTTGGACTCGGATACGCAGTTGCCCCGTGAAGCCGCTCGCCGTCTGATCGGAACGATTGCCCATCCGTTGAACGCCCCGGTGGTCGACGAAGAGAAGGGGATCGTCGTCAAAGGTTACGGCATTTTACAGCCGAAAATGGCCATCAGTAACGCCAGCGCCAATCATTCCGTCTTTGCACTCCTCCACAGTAACCAATGGGGGATCGACCTCTACAGCAGTGCGGTCTCCAACCCTTATCAGGACCTCTTCGGGCATGGAATCTTTGCGGGGAAGGGGATCTACGACGCCCGGATCTTCGACCGTTTGCTCCGGAAACGCTTTCCGGAAAACGCGATTTTAAGCCACGACCTCTTGGAGGGCGGCTTTCTCCGCGCCGGTTTCGTCAGTGATATCGAGTTGCTGGAAGACTACCCGTCCTCCTTTCTCGGCAATCTGTCCCGGTTCCACCGCTGGGTCCGGGGGGATTGGCAGCTCTTGCCCTGGTTAAAAAAGAGCGTGCCCGACCAGGATGGGACCGAGACGCCTGTTCATCTGCCGCCGGTCACCTGCTGGCAGATGGTGGATAACTTACGTCGCAGTCTGGTCGCGCCCACCCTGCTCCTCTTCATTGGGCTCTGTCTCGCTGTTTTCCCGGGACAGGCGGTGCAGGTCCTTCCCCTCCACTGGGGAATCCTTGGCCTGTTGGCCGTGGATTATCTCCAACGCTTAATCCGGACGGTCCGCTTCGGCGGAGTCCCGCTCCTCCATTGCCTGGGCCGTGATCTGTTCGGCTTGGTCGTCCTGCCCTATGAAGCCGTAATGATGGTCGACGCCATTATCCGGACCTTGTACCGGATGAAAATCTCCCGCCGCCATCTTCTAGAGTGGCGGACCGCCTCGGAAGCCGGAAAACAGACCCCGAATACTTTGTGGGGCGTCTGGAAAAGTATGCGCCGCGGGCAGCTTCTCACCCTGGCCGGGTTGGTCTTCTTTTGGGTCATAGTCCCGTCCGGTCTGCCCTGGATGGTTCCTTTCGCCGTTCTTTGGCTCTCCGCACCACTCTGGGTACATCTGACGGCCGTGCCGCGGCGGCCCCAGCGAAGAGTACTTAATGCCGCGGAACAAAGCTACCTGCGGGAAAACGCCCGGCGGATCTGGCACTTTTTCGAAACCGTGGTCACCGCAGAGGACAACTGGTTACCGCCGGACAATCTGCAGGTCGACCCGGATAACGGGATCGCCCACCGGACGTCGCCGACCAACATCGGGCTTTACCTGGCGTCGCTGGTTACGGCCCGCGACTTTGGGTACATCACTACCAAACAGCTGGTGACCCGGATCGAGCAGACCGTCAACACTTTACAGCGCTTG
The DNA here is from genome assembly GCF_013664685.1 of Capillibacterium thermochitinicola. Lineage (NCBI taxonomy): Bacteria > Bacillati > Bacillota > Capillibacterium > Capillibacterium thermochitinicola. Next base: position 155,890 of record NZ_JAAKDE010000010.1, on the reverse strand, counting down.
CCCCGTTGGGAGGGGCACTTCTATAACTGGTACGATACGGTCACCCTGCAACCCTTAATTCCCTTGTATGTGTCCACGGTGGACAGCGGTAACCTCCTGGTCTATCTCCTCACGACCAAAGCGGGGATTCAAGAGTGGTTGCAGCAGCCTTGGGCCAAAGCGCTGGGGCAGGGGCTGGTTGATACGATCCGTTGGGAAGCACAGAAAAAAGAGACATCCGCCGCCTGGGCTTCCTACTTCGAACCTGAGCTTGACGACGAGCCGACCATCCTGCACTGGTACCGCCTGCTGAAAAAAGTCAAGGACGAGGCGCAGGAGGAAGACCAGGAGCTTTTCCGCGCCACGGTGGCCGCCATCGATCGGCAGATCGAGGAGCTGGAGTGGTTCTTCCCATGGTTGCCGGAGCTTTTGGCGGCGGGCGAGGACAACGGCGATGACTTGGAACGGAAATTACGCGCCGTGAAGCGCTTCGCGGAGGTAATGGCCCTCGCCGAACAGGAGGTGGCTGGCGAAACGGAAGAGGAGCTTCCGGCCCTAGCCAAGCTGCTTTCGGTTTCGCGCGCCCGGATCGCGGAGTTTATCAGCGACGGGGAAAGACTCTGCGCACAGCTGGAAGCATTGGTCATTGCCCACGATTTCACCCCGCTCTACGACCGCCAGCGGCGTCTCTTCTCCATCGGTTACAACGTCAGCAACCAGCGCCTGGATACGTCCTTTTACAACCTTTTGGCCTCCGAAGCGCGCCAGGCCAGCTTTATCGCGATTGCTTTAGGCCAGGTTCCGGTCAAGCACTGGACTTCCATGAGCCGCACCTCGACCCTGGTCGGGCGCAAGCCGGTCCTCATCTCCTGGACGGGGACGGCCTTTGAGTATCTGATGCCTTTGCTCGTGATGACCTGCCACCCCAATACGCTGTGGGAGCAGACCTACCGGTTGATGGTGAAAAGCCAGATCAATTACGGGAAAAAACTGGGGCTCCCGTGGGGAGTCTCCGAATCGGGCTATTATGCCTTTGACCACCGCTTAAACTACCAGTACCGGGCCTTTGGGATTCCCACGCTGGCCCTGAAGCAGGGCCTTGAGAAAGAGCGGGTGGTAACGCCCTATGCCACCTTCCTCGCCGCCATGGTGGCGCCCAAAGAAGCGGTCAACAACCTCTACCGGATGGAGCGGTACGGGGCCTTCGGGGCGTTCGGCTTCTATGAAGCCCTGGACTTTACCCCGGAACGCCTCCCGAAGAAGAGGAATTACGCCATCGTCAAAAGCTATATGGCGCACCACCAGGGCATGTCCTTCATGGCTTTGGGGAACCTCCTCCACGGGAACTTGATGCACCGGCGTTTCCTGAAGGATCCGCGGGTGTTCAGCACCGATCTCTTGTTGCACGAGCGGATCCTGGCGCCCACGGTGGTCAAGACGCACCAGCAGATCCCAAGATACTTGCCGTCCCGCTACCATCGGGACGAGGGGTTCGACCCGCGCCATTTTGCCACGCACGACACCCCGTTGCCCGTCGCCAGTTTCCTGTCGAACGGCCGCTATTTGGTGATGGTCTCCAACAGCGGCGGCGGGTTCAGCCAGTATAAAGATCTGCTGCTGACCAGTTGGGAAGAGGACCCGATCAAAGATCACCATGGCGTCTTCTTCTATATTAAAAACATCAACGACGGCAGCACGTGGTCGCCGACCTTCCACCCCCTCCGGGACAGCGCGGACCCGGTGACCATGGATTCGGAACTGGACCGGATCGTGTTTACCAAAACGCGAGGAAATATCCAGACCCAATTGAAAATCTGCGTTGTTCCGGACGAGGACGCGGAGATTCGCCAGCTCACCCTGACCAACTTCGGCGACTCCCCGTGTACGCTCGAGGTCACCAGTTATCTCGAACCGGTGTTGGCCCGGAAAGAGGCTTTCCAAGCCCACCCGGCCTTCAACAAACTGTTTGTCGAAACGGAAGTGGTCCCGGAAGCCGAAGCGCTCCTGGCCCACCGCCGGACCGGACAGCCAAACCCCTCACCATGGCTGGTCCATGCGCTCCATGTCGACGTGCCCACCATCGGTCCCTTGGAGTTTGAGACCGACCGTTCCCGGTTCGTCGGCCGCGGCCGCTCGTACCGCATTCCGGTGGTCATCGAGACCAACCAGCGTTTATCCGGCACCACCGGCGCGGTGCTTGACCCGGTCTTCGCCCTCCGGCGGCGGGTGCAGTTGAATCCCGGCGCGACCGCCAATTTCACCTTTATTACCGGGGTCGCGCCCTCCCGGGAGGAAGCGTTGGAACTGGTTGACCGGCTGGCTTCGCCCTACCGTTTCGAACAGGCCTGCGAACTGGCTTATAACCGCGCCCAACTGGAACTGCAGGAGATGAAGATCCCGCTCCACCAGGTCCGGCTGCTCCAGCAGATGGCGTCGCAGATCTTCTATTACAACTATTACCAGCGCACCCGCAGCAACGCGCTGCGGAAAAACGTCAAAGACCAGTCGGCCCTTTGGGCGTACGGGATCTCCGGCGACCTGCCACTGATCCTGCTCTGGCTGGAGGACCAAACCGGTACCGACCTCGCCGAACAGATCCTCCGTTTCCACCGGTATTGGAAGCGCAAGGGCCTGCTCACCGACTTGGTGATCCTGATCAACAACGAAGAAGGGTACCGGCAGACCCTCTTCGAAGAGGTCCAACGGATCATCCACTCCTTCCCGGAACCGGAAGACCCGGAGCGGCCGGGCGGCGTCTTCCTCTTCTCGGCGGGGACGATTCCGAAGGAGGACCAGATCCTGCTCGAGACGGTCGCCCGGATTGTCCTCCACAGCGACGGCGGTTCGATCCGTTCCCAGTTACGGCCGGTGGTCAATCTGCGGCGCACCCTGCCGCAGTCCCGGCCGGTCCGGTTGCCGATGCCGGTGCAGGCCAATTACATCCCGACCGAGCCCCCTGAGGAGCTGCTCTTCTTTAACGGTTGGGGTGGCTTCACGCCGGACGGTAAAGAATATGTGATCCAATTGCGGACGAAGGACCTGCTCCCCACGCCGTGGTGCAATATCATCGCCAATCCCAAGTTCGGCTTTGCGGTCTCCGAATCGGGGGGCGGGTACACCTGGGCCGGCAATAGCCGCGAGTTCAAGCTGACGCCGTGGTCCAACGATCCGGTGCTTGATCCCGCCGGCGAGATCTGCTACTTGCGGGATGAAGAAACCGGCCTCTTGTGGACGCTTACCGCCTTGCCGATCCGGGATACCGAACCTTATACGGTGCGCCACGGCCAGGGCTACACCGTCTATGAACACCAAAGTCAGGGGCTAATCCAGACCGGGTTGGTCTTCACGCCCATTGACGCCCCGGTCAAAATCCTACGGCTGACGCTGCAAAACACCGAGGACCGGGAACGGGAGATCGCCGTCACCTATTACCTGGAGTGGGCCTTGGGGGTGAACCGCGAAAAGAATGCGCCCTTCATCATCACCGAGTACGACCGGAACAGCGGCGCGCTGCTCGCCCGGAACGTCTACCAAAAAGACTTCCGGGACCAGTACGGGTTTTTAGGGATCTGGACCGGCGGCCCGGAGATCGACCGCAGCTGGACCGGGGACCGGGCGGAGTTTATCGGCCGGAACGGCAGTCTGTCCTTCCCGGCGGCCCTGAAGCGGAAGAAACTGTCGAACACGACGGGCGCCCAGTATAACCCCTGCGGGGCGATGCAGGTCAAGATTTACCTCCCGCCCCAGGGGGAACGGACCATCAACATCCTGGTGGGGGCCGCCACCTCCAAAGAGCAGGTACGGGAGATTATGTACAAATACGGCCGCCGGGCCGGTGTCGAGGCCGCCTTCAAAAACGTTAGAAATTACTGGGCGGATCTGCTGGGCCGGGTGCAAGTCGCAACGCCCGACCGCGCTTTCGACCTGCTTCTCAACAACTGGCTGCTTTACCAGACGGTCAGCTGCCGTTTGTGGGCCCGCAGCGCCTTCTACCAATCGGGGGGCGCCTACGGCTACCGGGACCAGCTCCAGGATGTCCTGGCCCTGCTCCACGCCCGGCCCGGGTTTGCCCGCCGCCAGATCCTGCTGCACGCCGCCCACCAGTACCTGGAGGGCGACGTCCAGCACTGGTGGCATGAGGAGACCGGTTACGGGATCCGGACCCGTTTCTCCGACGATCTCTTGTGGCTGCCCTATGCCGCCTGCCGCTATGCCAAGCACACGGGTGACATGCGAATTTGGAAACACCGGGTTCCGTTCCTGGAAAGTCCGCCCTTGGCCGACCATGAACTGGAACGTTATGAACAGGCCAAGGTCTCCACGGAGACGGGAACCATCTATGAACACTGTGTCCGCGCCATTGAACGGGCCCTCCGCTTTGGCGAGCACGGTCTCCCCTTAATGGGCACGGGCGACTGGAATGACGGGATGAGTGAGATCGGGGCCGGCGGCAAGGGGGAAAGCGTCTGGCTGGGCTGGTTCCTCTACCATGTTCTCCAGGAGTTCATCCCGTTTGCCGTCAAGCAGAAGGACACCGCCCGCGCCGAGCGCTACACGGCCATCTGCAACGAATTGATCGTCGCCCTCAACGAACACGGCTGGGATGGCCAGTGGTACCGCCGGGCTTACAACGACCGCGGTGAGCCCATCGGTTCGATCACCAATGCGGAATGCCAGATCGACTGTATTGCCCAGGCCTGGGGCGTTATCTCCGGGGCGGCCGAGCTTGACAAGGCTTTGCTGGCGATGAATTCTTTGGACAATAAACTGGTCCGCCGGGAAGATGGCGCGCTCATCTGTCTCCTGACGCCGCCCTTCGACAAAACCGAACCCAGCCCCGGTTATATCCAGGCGTATCCGCAAGGAATCCGGGAGAACGGCGGGCAGTACACCCACGGCACGATCTGGGCCGTGATCGCCTGGGCCCTTTTAGGCCAGGGGAACCGGGCCTATGACCTGTTCCGGATCTTGAATCCGATCAACCAGACCCGGACCTACAATGAGGTCCAGCGCTATAGGGTTGAACCGTACGTGATGGCGGCCGATGTTTACTCCGTCCCGCCCCACACCGGCCGCGGCGGGTGGACCTGGTATACGGGCTCGGCCGGCTGGATGTACCAGGCGGGTTTGGAATGGATCCTAGGCCTCCGGCGGCACGGAACCGTCCTCTACCTCAAACCGTGCATCCCCGAAGACTGGCCGGGCTTTTCCGTCCGTTACTGGTACGGCCAGACCGAGTACGAGATTAAAGTGGAAAACCCCGACCGGAAACAGACGGGCGGCTCCTATCTGGAGCTGGATGGGGGGCGGTTGGCGGACGTCGAGGCCGGGATCCCCCTCGTCAACGACGGGGAAAAGCACCGGGTCTTGCTCATCCTCTAACCGGGAAAATAAAAAAGGGGTGTCCGTCCTTGGCGGACAACCCCTTTGCCTTTTTCCACAGGCCCGTGTTTTGCGTGTTTTTACCGCGTTATGACGTGTTTGACCGCGTTTTTTCCACCGCGTTCTGCCTTTCGGCCCCTTTCGGCCCGCGGTTAGACATAAATCCGGGGCACCCGGCTACTGATCTGGCAGACCACCTCATAGTTGATGGTGTTCAGGTGGTCGGCGACCTCTTCCACCGTGATCGCCTTCCCCTTTTGTTCCCCGATCAGCACCACTTCATCACCCACTTGGACCGGGGCGTCGCCCACGTCGACCATGCACTGGTCCATGCAGATGGTGCCGACGACCGGGTAATCCTCGCCATTGATCAGGACCCGGGCTTTTCCCGATAGGGCCCGGAGCCAGCCGTCGGCGTAACCGATGGGCAGCGTGGCAATGGTCGTCTCCTTGCTGGTATGGTAGCACTGGCCGTAGCTGATGCCGCTCCCGGCCGGCACTCTCTTCACAAACACCACTTTAGTCTTTAAACTAAAGGCCGGTTTCAGCACGATCTTCCCCTGCGCGCACCACGGCGAAGGCCACATGCCGTACAGAATCAACCCGGCCCGCACCATGTCAAAATAGCTTTCGGGGAGGTTAAGAATCCCCCCGCTGTTGGCGATGTGTTTCAAAGGAATGTTGAGTCCTTTGCTCTCCAGTTCTTCAACCACCCGCCTGAAGGCGCCCAGTTGCTGCCGGGCGTAGGTCAGATCGGCCGCGTCGGCCGTGGCAAAGTGGGAGTATATCCCCTCAACCGTTAGGCCCGGCAAGGAAAAGATTCTTTCGATCGCCGCCGCGCCCTTAGCCGCCAAAAACCCAATCCGCCCCATCCCGGTGTCCACCTTGATGTGGGCCCGCGCTTTTTGGTGGCGACGGAGGGCTTCTGCGGACAGGGCGGCCGCACTCTCCCAGGTGGTAATGGTCGGTACCAGGTCATAGTTAAAATAAGTGGCGGCCTGTTCCGGCAAGAAGGGCGCAAAGACGAGGATGTTCCCATCCACGCCCGCCTGACGGAGGGCGATCCCTTCCTCCGGCAGCGCCACCCCGAACCACTCAATCCCTTCCGCCCGGGCCAGTTCGGCCACCTGGGCCGCTCCGTGGCCGTAGGCTTCGGCTTTCACCACCGCCATCACCCGGCAGTCCGGCCCAACCAAGGCCTTGATTCCCCTTAAATTGGCGCGGAGCGCCGCCCGGTCAATCTCCACCCAGGTTGGACGGATGATATGCGCTTTATCTGTCAACATTGGCCTGCCCCCATTCCATTACCCGCGGGATCCGCGGCAGAAGGTCCCCCGCCAGGATCCCGGCCGGGCCAATCTCCCTGGCCGCCAGGTCCCCGGCTTGCCCATGAAGATAGACCCCAACCGCCGCCGCCTGCGCGGGCGCCAACCCCTGGGCCAAAAGGCCGCCGATCATGCCTGCGAGAACGTCCCCGGTACCCCCGGTGGCCAACGCCGGATTACCGGTGGTGTTAATATAGATAGGCTCCTCCCCACTGCCCACGAGGGTCGCCGCGCCCTTAAGCACAAGCGTAACCCCCCACTCTCTGCTCTTTTCCTTCACCAACCCCAAACGGTTGGCCTGGACCTCACCGGTGGTAAGTCCGCAAAGGCGGGCCATCTCCCCCGGATGTGGCGTCAAAACCAAAGACCCTTTCACCTGCTCCCACCACCGGGGGATGGGGGCCAAGAGATTGAGGGCGTCGGCATCCAGCAAACGGCAGGGCCCCGCCAGACCAAGGATGGTCGCCAGGATCGCCTGCCCGTCCGGTTGGGTCGATAGCCCCGGCCCGGCCACAATGGCGTCGTAAGCGTCCCACTGCAATTGGGACCAGGGTTTGACAATCAGTTCCATCGGCTTTTCCGGGAGGGTTAAGCCATCCCGCACCCCCAGCGTCACCAAACCCGCCCCGCTCCGCAAAGCCGCCAGCCCCGCCAAAACCGGCGCCCCGGTCATCCCCGGGGAACCGCCCACCACCAAAAGGTGGCCCTGGGTTCCTTTGTGGGCCTCCGCTTTCCGCTGCGGAAGGAGAGCGGCGAGCTCACTCCGGTTTAAAGTATAATAGCCGGTGGCCTGCTCCCGCAGCAAAGGCGGGGGAAGGCCAATATCGTCCACGATGACCTCACCCACATACTCCCGGCCGGGGTAGACCAAAAGGCCCACTTTGGGCAAGCCGAAGGTAACGGTCAGCGTCGCCCGCACGGCGGGGCCCGGCACCCGGCCGGTATCGGCTTCCACGCCGGAGGGAAGATCCACCGCCACCACCGGCCGGTCCGCCGCATTCAGCACTTTAATGACGGCGGCCATCTCCGCCGCCACTTCTCCACGAAAACCGGTCCCCAAAAGAGCATCGACCAGCACCGCAAAGGAGGAGAGCATAGCGGGGGCGGCCAGCAACGTCGCCCAGGGCACTTCCCTTATCCCCAGGCGCCGGGCGATCGCCCGGTTGGTCGCCGCGTCCGGGGGCAGCGGCTGCTCTTCCCCGGGGGTAAATACCGTCACTTCCACCCCGTCCAGGGTCAACAGCCGGGCCAACGCCCAGCCATCCCCCGCATTGTTGCCTTTGCCGCAGATGATGCCCACTTTCCCCAAGGGAAACCGCGCTTTGATGGCCTGAAAGAGCGCAAGGGCCGCATGTTCCATCAACAGCAGCCCCGGATAGGCGTACTCCGCCATGGCCAGGCGGTCAATCTCCCGCATTTCCTGCGCCATTGCCACTTTCATGTTTTGATCCGCTCCATAATAACCTGCGCAACCGCATATTCTCTACTATGGGCAATTGACAGATGGGTCTTCCCCACCCCCTGCGCCAGGAGATAGTCCCGGAGGCGGGGGGAGAAAGAAAAATAAGGGGCACCCAGTTCGTCGTTGTGCACCTCGACTTCATGCCATTTAAAGCCGCGAAAGCCGGTGCCCAGGGCTTTAAAAAAGGCCTCTTTCGCCGCAAACCGTCCGGCTAAACGGTGGGCGGCCCGGCCGCAGTTTGCCAACTCTTCCGGGGTAAAGACCCGCCGCAAAAAGGTCTCCCCCCGTCTGGCCATCAAATTGGCGATCCGGCTGATCTCTACTATGTCGGTTCCGATACCTTTAATCATCCTAAACTCCATTGCCCGGCCCCGCAGTGCTCATCGGCGGGCCAATTTTTTGGTAGAAAGATGGGGCCACGTTCTCAAAACCATACTGCCGGTAATAGAGGATCGGTTCGGTGCCGCCCGTTAAAAAATAGCCGCCGACCCGTAAAGCCCGGTTGAAATCGACGTAGATCTTTTGCTTGGCCTCCTCCGTGAAATAAATCACCACATTCCGGCAGATAATCAGGTCCAGGTTCTCGGGGAAGGGTTCCTGCAACAAATTGTGTTTTTTGAATTGGACCCGTTTTTTCAAGGCTTCATCAAAATAGAATACCTCCCCCTCCTGCCGAAAATACTTCTCCCGTAACTCAGAGGGCAAACTTTTCACTTCATTAAATATATAGGCTCCTTTCCGGGCTTTTTCCAAAACCACCTCGTCTATATCAGTGGCCAGAATCGACGCCCGGTGCAGCGCGTTCAACTCACTTAAAATAATGGCGACCGAATAAGGTTCGGCCCCGTTGGAACACCCCGCCGACCAGATCCGGACCCCGCCTGTTTTCTGCAGAATCTCGGGTAAAAACCGCTCCCACAACTCGATAAAGCGGTCCGGATTCCGGAAAAACTCCGAAACATTAATGGTCAGCCGTTTGACGAACTCTTGGTACCGTTGGGGGTTGGTCTTTAAAACCGTAAGGTATTCATCGTAATCACGGATCCCCCAAAAGCCCATGAGAGAATGGATCCGCCGGTCCATCTGCTGGCTTTTATATAAAAAAAGGTCGGTCCCACAAAGTTTGGATGCTGCCTTTTTAAACTCCTCGTAGGAAAGGGCCATGGTCTGATCATCCTCCGCTTCCCTCATCCATCCCAAGTGTTCTGAACCTGCTGATCCATTCGACGAGCGCCAGGGTTTTCCTTTTTAAAGGTTTTTTACGCCCAGGTAAGATTTTCCGCCGGCCACAACGTAACGGTCCCGCGTAAAACGGCACAAAGGCCGCGTAAAAATCACGCGAAGGCCGCCCCAGAAAAGCTCAGTCCAGGATCAGGTCGTCCAAAGGCCGTTTCGGCACATGATGGACGGCCTGCTCATCCCGCCAGTAGCGGATATCGCCGCTTTCGTCCATCGTCTCGAGAACAACTTCTTCTTTCGGCCGGCCCAAAGCCAGGACCAGCAAGATCTCGAAATGAGCCGGGATCTGGAGGGCTTGCCGTAACCCCTCCCGGTCGATGGAGCCGATAATACAGCCGCCCAGCCCCGCCTCGACCGCCCCCAAAAGGATGCTTTGGGCGGCAATCCCGTGGTCGCAGTCGAAATTTTTACTGATGGTGGTATCACCCAAGATCACAATATAACCCGCCGGGCGTTCACCGGGAGCCGGCCCGGGCCAGTCGGTCAGATACCCCGCCCAGCGCAGGTGGGGAAAGATCCGGCTGTTCCGCTCCGGGGTGTATGACAACAAATACTTCAGAGGTTGGCGGTTGGCCGCCGAGGGCGCGTACCGCGCCAGGTCCACCAATTCAACCAGGGTTGCCCTGGATAGCGGTTCCTGCTCATAAAACCGGCGGTAACTCCGGTTCTTGCGGATCAATTCCTTAAGCATAAGGTCCCCTCCTTATCTTCACTATCTCTCCCTATCTCTCCTATCTTTCACCATCTCACAACATTTTTCCGCTTCTTTCAGCAAAATTCGCGCCTTCCCCACCGGGCTTGCGGTTTTTGGCCTCCCGGGCGGTCAGGATAAAACTGCGGAAGGTCACGGCCGACAAGACAATCGCCCCGCCCACCAGCGCCCAGATGCCCGGTGTTTCTCCGGTAAAGATCAGGACCCAGATCGGGTTCAGCAACGGCTCCAACAGGGGAACCAGCACCCCCTCCAGGGCGGAGACTTTTTGCAGCGCAATGGTATAGAGAATATAGGAGAGCCCGATCTGGAAAAACCCCATCAAAACAAGGATCAACAAGGCCGTAAGGTTCGGCAGGGGGTCATTGACCACAAACGGGATCGCCACCACCGCGGTAATAAGGTTGCCCAGCAACACCGATTCAACCGGGATCCCGTCCCGCTGTTTCCGGAGGAGAACGGCGGTCAGGGCAAAGAAAACCCCACTGACCACGGCAATCACGTTCCCCCAAAAGGCGCCGGGGGTCAATTCTTCCTTGAAAAAGAGGCCCATCCCGGCTAAAACCACAACAATCGTCGCCCAGTCAAGCCCGGTGGTCCTTTCTCCCAAAAGCAAACGGGCAAAGAGCACCACGTAGATAGGGGCGGTATACTGGAGAAGTATGGCATTGGCCGAGGTTGTCATCTTATTGGCCATCACAAATGTGATCATGGTCCCGGCGTAGGCAAACGCCGCCGCCCATTGCCAACCGGAGCGGTTCAGCCTTGGTTTCTTCGTATAACCCCACATCAAAAGCGCCGCAAAGATGCTGCGCACCCCGGTGATGGCCAGTGGGTTCCAGTCGATCAGTTTTATCAGGAGTCCGCTGGTACTCCAAAGGGTGGCCGTAATCACCAGCAAAATTACGGCTCTGGTCCGTTCGGCCTTGCCGCGCTCGGTTTTGATCTCAGTCATCTTGTTGCATCCTTTCCATCGTGATCCTTCATTATTTATTACATTTTCCCTGACGAGAGCATAATTATAGTATAGCATCCGGAACGTTTCTTTTCTACCATTTCCCGTGTTACGCTTTGTGTTTCTAAACAAGCGTTTTCTCCTTTTTCCATTGGCGCAAATCTTGATTATCCCCTGCTTTTGTGTTAGATTTAAAATAACCCATTTTCCTACCGAATTACTGGGTTTAGAAAGGAGCGTACACCTTGCTGATCTCAACCAAAGGAAGGTATGGTTTACGGTCCTTGGCCGATCTGGTGTATTACGGCCAAAAAAAACCCGTTCCGCTACGGGTGATCGCTGAACGGCAGGGTATCTCCGAATCCTATTTGGAACAAGTTTTTGCCCTCTTGCGCAAAGCCGGGTTGGTCAACGCGGTCCGGGGCTCTTACGGCGGCTACGTCCTGGCCCGCCCCGCCCACCAGATTACCGTCGGTGAAGTGCTGAAAGCACTGGAAGGCCCGCTCACCCTGGCCAATTGTACCCCCGGCGGGTCACCGGCCGAATGCGACAAGATGGACACCTGTCTGACGATGCCTTTTTGGCAGGAACTTTCCGCCAAAATCGATGAAGTCCTTTCGTCCACCACCCTCCAGGATCTGGTGAAGAAAGGACAGACGACCGGTAAAGGTCCGGACTCAAAAAGCTGATAAGAGCAGCAGAGTTGTTGGTGTCGTCACTCCTCAAGACAGACGCTCTTCAATTTTAATCTCCGAATCGGGCTCCAAATCCATCAGGGCATTAACCCGTGGCCCGCTGGAAAACTGAATGGTGATTTTTTTGGCGTTCACGTCGACCACCACCGCCTCTTCGTGGGTGTTCAGCACCACCACACTGCCCACGGGGTAGGAGGCAATCGAACGTTCCATTGCCGCCACCACTTGCGGATCGTATTTTTCGGGCGCGCTCTCCTTCAACTGCCGGATCGCTTCGTGGCTCCACATGGCTTTCTGGTAGACACGGCCGCTGGTCATCGTCTCGTAAGAGTCGGCCACCGCGACGATCCGGCCGAACAGATGGATCTCTTCCCCAACCAGCCCCTTCGGGTAGCCGCTTCCATCCATCCGTTCATGGTGCTGCCAGGCGGTATGCGCCACCAGAATACTCAAATCCCGTTCCGAGCGGAGGAGTTGAAAGCCGTAATTGGTATGTTCACGCACCGCCGCCATTTCCTCGTCGGTGAGAGGCCGCGGTTGGGTCAGGATCTTCGGGTCAACACAGACCATCCCCAAGTCATGGAGGAGCGCGCCGGTGGTCAAATCTTTCATTTTATCGCGGGAAAAACCCATTTCCTTGGCGATTAAGGTGGAAATGATCCCGACGTTGACGCAATGATGGTAATAGTAATTATCGTGGTTTTTGATATCCATCAGGTTATAAAGGACGGTTGGGTTGGTCAAGATTTCGTCCAAAATGTAATTGACTATTTCATTGACGCTTCTGGTGTTCAAGTGTTGCCGCTGAGCGGCTTTGCTAAACGCGTCCTTCACCCCATGGATCGCTTCGCGCATGGTTTGGTCACTAACGGGTATGGAAAAATCGTTGATCTCTTCACCGGCCCGGTAAACGTATAAGTTTTGGTAACCCATCTCTTTTAGCCGGGCGAGATAATTTTTCGTCAACCTAACGCCGTTGGAGAGTAAGATGCGCCCATCACCGTTAAAGATCGGTCGGGCCAGACACATATCTTCCGTGATCTCATCCAATGGTAAATATCTCATCCTAACACCTACTTTCCTTCCTTCTTCAAAGCAAGCTTCCATCAGTTTGAGCGCTAAATCGATCCATATTGTAAAGCCGCTTCTTTGATGATCTCACTCACGGTCGGGTGGGGAAAGACGATCTTTTCGATCTCGTCGATGCGCAACTCCCGGTCGATCATGAGGCCGGCCCCATAGATCAGCTCCGAAGCATACTCCGCAATCAGGTGAACCCCCAAGAGCCGCCGGTCGCCGCGGTTGACAACCAGCTTACAGATCCCATCACCCCCCTCGTGTTCCGCGACATAGCGGCCACTGTACCGCATAGATACTTTGACCGTTTGCACAGCCAATCCTTTTCGGGCAGCCGACTCTGCGGTCTCGCCCACGGAAGCCACCTCCGGATCGGTGTAAATGACCGCCGGAATTGCTTCGTAGTTCACTTCCTCCGTTCCCCCCAGGATGCGGTCGATACAGACTTCCGCTTCCCGGTAGGCGGTATGGGCCAGCATCGAACGGCCGTTAACATCCCCCGCCGCATAGAGCCCCGGGACGCTGGTGCGGCCCGCCCGGTCCACCACCAACCGGCCCTGCTCCATGTGCGGCTGAAGGGTCTCCAACCCGAAACCGGAGAGCAGAGGCCGGCGTCCCGCACTCAAAAGGACCAGCTCCGCCTCGACGGCGCCGTCCCCCGTCGGCGACGTAAACTGCACCCGCGACCCGTCGACCGCGGTCACCCGGGTGTTTAATTTAAAATCAACCCCTTTTTTCCGGTAGTTATCGTAGAGGATCCCGGCGATCTCCCGGTCGATTTCCCCGCCAATCCGGTCCAGCAGCTCGATGACCGTCACTTTACTGCCGGCCGCACTGAAGTAGGCCGCCATTTCCAAACCAATCACACCGCCGCCGATCACCACCAACGAAGCCGGGAGGTGGTTCAGATCAAAAATCTCGGCGTTGGTCTTCACTGTCCCCGCCGCCAGTCCTTCCTTTAGCCCGGGGATCGGCGGAATTACCGGCACCGACCCGGTCGCCAGCAGAAGGTTTTTTCCTTTATAATTATCGGCCCCGGCTTTAATCCGGAAGCCGTCCTCATCTTTTCCCTGGATCTCACCCTTCGCCGTCACCACTTCCACGTTGGCGTTTTGGAGCTTCGTCTTCACCCCGGCGCTCAGGATCCGGACCACCTTGTTTTTGCGGGCGGTAACCACCTGCTGGTCAAAATGGAGCCCATCAGCTTTCACCCCATAAACCGCCCCGTTTTGGACATGGGCAAAGAGCTTCGCCGACTGGAGCCAGGTTTTCGACGGGATACAACCGTTATGTAAACAGACGCCGCCCAACGCCCTTTCCTCAATCAAAAGGGTGCGCAGGCCTTTGCGTCCGGCCAGCGCCGCCCCGTGGTAACCGGCGGGCCCACCCCCGAGCACAATGAGATCATAAACCAAACCGATCGTTCCCTCCTCTTTCTAAACCGACAATCCGGCCTTGGCTATACATAACCTATTTTCTATTTTTTCGCTTGCCTTCACTCGCAGAGGCGGGCGACAATTTTAAACAAACGTTAACCTTAAACCTCGTAAGCCGTAAAAGCCTCCGCCGCCCGGTAAGAACTCCGCACAAAGGGACCGGCCGCCACATGACGGAACCCGAGCTCCCGCCCGATTCTTTCGTACCGTGCAAACTGCGCCGGTGTGATGTAGGCAACCACCCGGTGGTGCGCCCGGGAGGGCGCCAAATACTGCCCGATCGTCAGCGCATCACAACCCGCCGCCCGCAAATCCTTCATCACCGCAGTCAGCTCGTCCTCGGTTTCGCCCAGACCCACCATCACGCCGGATTTCGTCAGGATCCGGGGGGCAAACTCTTTCACCCGTGCCAGCAGGGTTAAAGAACGCCGGTAATCGGCTTCGGGGCGCACGGCCGGGTAAAGGCGGGGAACCGTTTCTATATTATGATTGAGGACATCGGGCTTGACCGCCAAGACTTTTTGCAAAGCCAGCGGGTCCCCCCGAAAATCGGGAATCAAAACTTCAACGGTGACGCCCGGATTCAAACGCCGGATCGCCGTGACCACCGCGGCAAACTGTCCGGCCCCGCCGTCCGGGAGATCATCCCGCGTCACCGAAGTGACCACCACGTGGTTTAACTGGAGCCTGGCCACCGCTTGCGCCACCCGCGCGGGCTCGTCGGAGGCCACCGGTTCCGGTTGTCCTTTTTGCACATTACAAAACCGGCAATGCCGTGTACAATTCCGTCCCAAGATCAAAAAAGTGGCCGTTCTCCTGCTGTAACACTCCATGAGGTTGGGACAACGCGCCTCTTTACAGACTGTCGGTAACGCCAGTTCATCCAGTAAATGCTCGACATCGGCTTTTTCTTCGTTGGCTTGCACTTTAATCTTCAACCATTCCGGTTTCCGTTGCTCCATCCGTCTACACTCCAGAAATCTACTTTGCTGCTCCCCAAATGAAACCAGAAACAAACTTCGGGCTTTTTACTTTTTTATTAGCTTTACTTATTGCTGTACTAATTTTCGGCTTCCGCCACGAAACCATTTACCAAAATTTTTGGTTAAATGAACTAATAATGGTAGAGTTCACGCTCGGGCAACAACTTAACCTGGGAATTTTCAAGCAACTCAAGCGCCCGGTCAATCTCCTCCACGCGGAAGATCACGATGGCGTTCTCGGCCGTCTTTCCGACAAAAGCGTACATATACTCAATATTAATCCCTTTGGCGTCCAATTCCTGCAAGACGGCGGCCAACCCACCCGGCTGGTCCGGTACCTCGACGGCAATCACTTCCGTCTCCCGCACGGTTAGACCTTCCGCCCGCAATACCGCCAGCGCTTTCCCGGGATCATTGACAATCAAACGCAAAATACCGTAATCGGCCGTATCGGCAATGGCCAGGGCACGGATGTTAATCCGGTTGGCCCCAAGGATCTTGGTGACCTGGGCCAACCGGCCGGATTTATTCTCTAAAAAGACGGAGATCTGTTTGACTTTCATTCTGTTCTCTCCTAAAACAAAATTTAACAATTCTATTTTACTATAGATCCGACCCGAAGACAATCACCCGTTGTAGAGGTTGCGCCGGTCGACCACCCGGACCGCCTTCCCCTCGCTGCGGGGGATCGATTTCGGCTCCACCAGTTTCACCCGGACATTGATCCCCAACGCGCTTTCGATCTTCCGTTTAATGTTGGCCCCGAGTTCCTCCAGCTTCCGGATCTCACTGGCAAACATTTCTTCGGAGACCTCAACCCTGACCTCCAGGTCATCCAGGTTCCCTTTCCGGTCCACCACCAACTGGTAGTGGGGGGTGGCGTCGCCGTTCTCCAACAAGACACTCTCGATCTGGGAGGGGAAGACATTGACGCCCCGGATGATGAGCATATCATCGGTCCGCCCCAGGATCCGGTGCATCCGTTTCGTCGTGCGTCCACAAGCACACGCCTCCCCGTAGAGAATGCTCAAGTCTCTTGTCCGGTACCGGATGAGGGGGAAGGCCTCTTTCGTCAGGGTGGTGAAGACCAGCTCGCCTTTTTCCCCGTCGGCCAGCGGGCGTCCGGTTGCCGGGTCGATCACCTCGGGCAAGAAATGATCCTCCATAATGTGGAGCCCGTTTTGCTCCGCACACTCGATGGCCACCCCGGGGCCGATGATCTCCGACAGGCCGTAAATATCATATGCTTTAATGCCGAATTCGGCCTCAATCCGCTGCCGCATCTGCTCCGACCACGGTTCCGCCCCGAAAATCCCGATCCGGAGGGGCAGGGCATGGAGGTCCAACCCTTCTTCCCGGGCCGTTTCGGCCATGTATAGAGCGTACGACGGGGTGCAGGCCAGAATCGTCACGCCGAAATCCCGCATCACCTGGAGTTGCCGCTTGGTGTTCCCCCCGGAAGTGGGGACCACCATCGCTCCGACCAGCTCCGCCCCGTAGTGGGCGCCCAACCCGCCGGTGAACAGGCCATACCCGTAGGCGATCTGGATCCGGTCGTGGCGCCCACCTCCGGCACTGGTAATACTCCGGGCCATCACTTCACTCCAGACCCCCAGGTCGTTTTTGGTGTACCCGACCACCGTCATCTTCCCGGTCGTCCCCGACGAGGCATGAATCCGCACCACCTCATCCAGGTCGGCGGCGAAGAGGCCAAAGGGGTAATTGAGCCGTAGGTCATCTTTGGTCGTAAACGGCAGGTACTTCAGATCCTCAAGGCTCTGGAGATCGGCGGGGGTGATCCCGGCCTTCTCCATTTTTGCCCGGTAGAAGGGCACCCGGTTGTAGACCCGTTCCACGGTCGCTTTTAGCCGCTTAAACTGCAGCTCGCGGCGGCGCTCCCCGGACATGCTTTCGTATTCTGGACTCCACATCAATGCGATCCTCTCCCTCTCTTTAGTTTTAAACATTGAAACCTAAACCTTGATCCCTAAGTTTTAAACATTAACATTTGCCGCAGAAACGACCACCGAAAAGAAAAAAGCCTTTCGTCTTCTGCGAGACGAAAGGCTTTGCTTCCGCGGTACCACTACGCTTACTATAAAAATAGTCCCTCCACCACGGGGAAAAACACGCTTTCCCGATGGCTGTTCTCTGGTAACGGCGGAACGCTCCCGGCCGGGCCTACCACCCGCCACGGGCGGGCTTCAGTCGGCAACTCCGAGGAGAACTTCACCCGGGCCCTCGGGACCCCGCTTGCACCGTCCGGGGCTCGCTTGACCCTCCCGCCAGGGCTACTTTTCCTCTTCCTCGTTATTGGCAAAAGGAAAATAAATATATTGTCTTGGATTATACCATAATCTCCGGTCCGCGACAAGCACTCTAAAGACCCAAAATTGTCCGGACCGTTTCCTCCATCGCCGCCGGGGCAATCACCTGCTGATGGCGGACGGGTTTATCCCGCAGCCCGGCCAGGACCGCCGGCATGGCCACGCCGGTTACCGCCGACAGCTTTTCCATCAGGGCAAATTCATCGGCCACCGCCGCCGCTTCCGGACCCAGGACCGCCTGGGCCACCCCCTGGTTAAACTTGAAGGGGCTGGCCGTCGAGGCAATAATCGTCGGTCGGTCGTCCCCGGTGGCTTCCAGGTAATCCCGGTACACTTTGTAACCAACGGCCGTATGGGGATCAAGCAAATATTGATAACGCTCGTAAACGGACTTGATCGCCGCGGTCGTCTCCGCTTCGTCGGCAAACCCGGCCCAGAACTCCTTCTGCAGCCGTTCTTTTTGCGCCGCGGTCAGCTGATAACTCCCCTGCCTCTGCAGTTGGTCCATGTAGGCCCGGACCGGCGCCGGATCCGCCCCCACCAAATCATAGAGAAGGCGTTCCAGGTTGCTGGAGACCAAAATGTCCATGGACGGCGAGAGCGTCTGGTAAAATTGACGGTTCCGGTTGTAGACGCCGGTCTGGATAAACTCGGTCAAAACGTTGTTCCGGTTGGAGGCACAGATCAGTTTATGCAGTGGTAACCCCAGTTTTTTGCCGTAATAAGCGGCCAGGATGTTTCCAAAGTTCCCGGTCGGCACCACCACGTTAAAAGTCTCGCCCGGCGCCAAACCGTGGTTTTGGCAGAGATCGAACCAGGCCTTGAAGTAGTAAACCAGCTGGGGAACGAGGCGCCCCCAGTTAATGGAGTTGGCCGAAGAGAAGGTTTTTCCCGCCGCCGCCAGCTCCCGCTGGAAGGCTTCGTTGGTAAAGAGCGCTTTGACCCCGGCCTGGGCTTGGTCAAAATTGCCCGTCACCCCCACCACATAAGTGTTGGTGCCCTCTTGCGTGATCATCTGCCGTTTCTGGACGGTGCTGACGCCGTCCTCCGGGTAGAACACGATCACCCTGGTCCCGGGGACATCTTTAAACCCTTCCAGGGCCGCTTTGCCGGTGTCGCCGGAGGTCGCCACCAAGAGGACGATCTCCCGGTCAAATTGCATTTTCCGGGCGGCCGCCGTCAAAAGATGGGGCAAAAGCTGCAGGGCCAAATCCTTAAAGGCGCAAGTCGGCCCGTGCCATAACTCCAAGAAACCCAGTTTTTCGTCGACCATGGTCACCGGGGTAATGGCCGGTGTGGCAAAATTGCTGCCGTACGCTTGACTAATACACTCCTCCAGCTCCGCCCGGGTATAGTCGGAAAGAAACATCGTCAGGATCCGGCCGGCCAGTTGTCGGTAGGTCAAGCTGGGCGCCGTAAAGGGGTTGAGTGCCGCACTCTCGGGAAATTCCTCCGGAAGATAAAGCCCGCCGTCGGGGGCCAGTCCGGTCAGCAGGGCCTCCGCCGCCGTAACCGGCCGGCTTTGGCCTCTGGTGCTAATATAGCGCATATTATCTCCTCAATTCTCGATTAATCTGGCCCGCACGAACTGTTGAAGCCGTGAAGCCCGTTACGGTTTTTTTATAGTGAAAAAGCCCAGGAGAACAGGTTCTGCTTGGGCTTTCCTTTTTGCTCGTATTCAAATGGTGGATTTATTCGCCCTTCACCCGGGAGACTGAACCCCTGGTGATTTTGATCTCGACCTTATCGGCGATCCGCAGGCGGATATCCTCATCACCAAGCTCGGTGATCTCGCCGTGAATCCCCCCGACGGTAATCACTTTATCCCCTTTTTTCAGGGAGTTAAGCATCTCCATCCGTTTTTTCTGTTGCTTCCGTTGGGGAACGATCATGATCACCCAAAAAATTGCGAGCATGAGAAACATGAAAAGCAAGGAGCCGCCCCCGCCTTGTGGCGCCGCCGGTGCCTGCAACGCAAAGGTCGCGAGATAAATCATTGCAGAAAACCTCCTTCAAACAAAATATCTAGTATAGTATACCACAAGAAGAAATAAAATCCTATGCTTAGATTCTTGCTTCGATTGCGCTTCAATTGGTCTTCTTTAAAAGCCTTCGCCATCGGCCTTTCCGTAGTAGGCCGTGAAAAACGCCTCTTTCGCCTCGTAAAAGGTGCCCTGCTGGATGCTTTCCCGGATCTTCTCCATCATCCGCGTCAAAAAGTACAGGTTATGGTAGGTGATGAGCATCAAACCCAGGATTTCACCGGCGTGGATAAGATGGCGCAGATAAGCCCGGGTGTACTGCCGGCAGGTGGGACAGGTGCACTCGGGGTCAAGGGGTGAGAAATCCCGGGCGTACTTGGCGTTCCGGACCACCACCCGTCCGCGGCTGGTCATTGCCGTCCCGTTCCGCGCGATCCGCGTCGGCAGGACGCAATCAAACATGTCGATCCCGCGGGCCACCCCTTCCCATAAGGCGTCGGGCGAGCCAACCCCCATCAGGTACCTTGGTTTATTCTCCGGTAACAGCGGTACCGTGTAGTCCAGGACTTCGTACATCAACGCCTTCGGTTCGCCGACGCTCAAACCGCCCACCGCATAGCCGGGAAAATCCATCGCCACCAGTTCACGGGCGCTCTTCTCCCTGAGATCACGGAAGGTTACGCCCTGCACAATCCCAAAGAGTGCCTGGTCCGCCCGGTCATGCCGTTCACGGCAGCGGGCCGCCCACTGGGTCGTCCTCGCCTGGGCGAGGGCCGCCTCCTCGTAGGTGGAGGGGTAGGGCAGGCAAACGTCGAAGGCCATTGCGATATCGGCCCCCAGGGCCATCTCGATCTCCATCACTTTCTCCGGGGTGAAAAAATGGGCGGAACCGTCGAGATGGGAACGGAACAGAACCCCCTCGTCACTGACCTGGTTCAGCTTGGCCAGGCTGAACACCTGAAACCCGCCACTGTCGGTGAGAATCGCCCCCGGCCAGTTCATAAAGGCGTGCAAACCGCCGGCTTCCCGGACCACTTCATGCCCCGGCCGCAGGTAGAGGTGGTAGGTATTGCTCAGAATGATCGACGCGCCCAGGGCCTGCAGTTGTTCCGGGCTCATTGTCTTCACCGTGGCCTGGGTGCCCACGGGCATAAAGACCGGTGTGGTCAGCTCCCCGTGGGGGGTTTTCAGTTTGCCGATCCGCCCCCGGTGTTCGGTGGATTTATGGACAATCGTAAATTCAAACATTGGTTCCTCCTTAAATAATCAACATGGCATCGCCAAAGCTGAAGAACCGGTACCGCTCCTTAATCGCCTCGCGGTAGGCGGCCAGAATCAACTCCCGCCCGGCAAAAGCGGCCACCAGCATCAAAAGGGTGGAACGGGGCAGATGAAAGTTGGTCACCAGCCCGTCCAGGACTTTGAACTGATAACCCGGGTAGATAAAGATCTCCGTCCGCCCGGCCCCCGCCCGGACCGTCCCGTCGGCCTGGCCCATCGTCTCCAGCGCCCGGGCCGAAGTCGTCCCCACCGCGATCACCCGGTGGCCGCCGGCCTTCGTCGCCGCCACCGCCGCCGCCAGTTCCGGGCTGATCTCGAAATACTCGGCATGCATTTTGTGCTCCTCCACCACTTCCGTCCTGACCGGACGGAAGGTACCAAGGCCCACGTGGAGGGTCAAATAACCGGTTTTGACCCCTTCCGCTTCCAGTTTGGCCAGGAGCTCCGGGGTGAAGTGTAAACCCGCGGTCGGTGCCGCCACCGAACCTTCCGTCCGGGCGTAAACCGTTTGGTAACGGTCGAGGTCCGTCAGCGGCCGCTTAATGTAGGGCGGCAGGGGCACTTCCCCCAGCTTCATAAAGGCCGCGCGTAAAGCGGCCCCCTCCTGGTTAAAGCGTAAAACCCGCCCCCCGAAGGGGGTCCGTTCCTCGGCCACCGCGGTGAGCTCCCCGCCGGCGCCGAAGGTCAAAACCTGCCCGGGCGGGACTTTCCGCCCCGGGTTGACCAGAACTTCCCAACGGTCGGGCCCGAGGGGATTGAGCAAAAGCACCTCCACCTTCCCGCCCCCGGGCACCCGCCGCGCCCACAAGCGGGCCGGGATCACCCGGGTATCGTTAAAGACCATCAGGTCCCCCGGTTGCAGCCAAGCCCCGATCTGGGGGAAAGTCGTATGGTGCCAGGTGCCTGCCGTTTTATCCACCACCATCAAACGGGAGTGGTCCCGCTGGGCTAAAGGTTCCTGGGCAATCAGTTCCTCTGGCAGTTGGTAGTCAAAATCCGATACCCGCAAAAAGTGACGCTTCCTTTCTCAGCCAAATCTCCAGTCCAATTCCAAACGGCGGCTTTACTCTTCCCGCTCGATATAACCCAACTCCCGCAAGGCCGGGAGCGAATCCCGCCAGTCTTTTCTGGTTTTCACCCAGAGATCGAGATAGACCGGCTTCTCCAAAAACTTTTCGATCTGCGCCCGGGACAGTTGGCCAATCTGCTTCAGGAGGCTGCCTTCCCGGCCGATCAGAATCTTCTTCTGTGAATCTTTTTCCACCAAAATACTGGCCCGAATGTAAACCTTGCCGTTGGGCCGCTCCTTTATCTCCTCCATGACCACGGCGGTGGAATGGGGGATCTCTTCCTCAGCCAGGTGCAGGACGGCTTCACGGATATACTCGCCAATGATGAAAGACTCCGAACGGTCGGTGAGCATCTCTTCCGGATAGTACTGGGGCCCCTCCGGCACGGCTTCTTCCAAGCGGGCCAGGAGCTCCGGAAGGCCTTCGCCGGTCAAGGCGGAAACCCGCACCCAGGGCCAGTCCGCCACCCCCATTTGGGCCAAAAACTCCTCCGGTGGACACGCCGGCTTCAGATCACTTTTATTGAACGCCACCAAAACGGGGAGGCCGCTCTTTTTCAGCGCCTCCGCCACCCAGGCGTCCCCGCGGCCCGGGGGCTGGGTGGTGTCCACCAGCCAAAGCAACACATCCACCAGCTTAAAGGTGGTTAAAGCCGTTTTGTTCATCTGTTCGCCTAATTTATGTAAGGGTTTATGGATGCCGGGCGTGTCGTAGAAGATCAGCTGCGCCCGTTCGGTCGTGAGAATTACACGTATCCGTTCGCGGGTGGTTTGCGGTTTCGGCGAGACAATCAACAGTTTCTCGCCCGCCAGCTTGTTGAGTAACGTGGATTTTCCCACGTTCGGCCGGCCGATCACCCCGATGAATCCAGACCGGTATCCTTTCATCGCATCTCCCCTTAACCAACGTCAGCGTTATTTTGCTTCTTCGGCACAGAAATAATCTTTATTAAACGCATAAGGCAGATATTCATCCAGGCTTCCCCGGCGGACTTTGCCGTCCAGGTTCCCCAGGATCAATTGGAGCCGGGGCGCAAACTCCGCCAAAAACTGCCGGCAGATCCCGCAGGGGGACCCGGGCTCCGGACTGTCGGCAACCACCGCGAGGGCGACAAAGTCTTTCTCCCCCTCGGCAATGGCCCGCGCCACCGCCACCCGTTCCGCGCAGATCGTCGCCCCGTAGGAAGCATTTTCAATGTTACAACCGCCAAAGATCCGGCCGCTTTTCGTTATAAGCGCCGCCCCCACCTGGTAGCCGGAGTAGGGCGCATACGCCTTTAACCGCGCCTCCTTGGCTTCCTCCAGGAGGCGCCGGGTTAGTTCCTCGTCAATAAAGACCATTTTCTCCATCGGTATCAACCCCACCTTTGATATAATTGAAAGATCAAAACGGTCACCAAGATCCCCAAAACGCTCCCGATGACCACTTCCGCCACATTGTGAATCCCGCCCTCGACCCGGCTCTGGACCACCATTAAACCCAAGAATAAAGCGAGCGTCGCCACGAGGCCGTCTTTACTGATCATAACGATCGCGGTGGCCAGGGAAAAGGCCACGGCTGCGTGCCCGCTGGGCATCCCCCCGGAAAAGGGCCGTCCGGTCCCGGTCGACAATTTAAGCACCAGCACAAAAAAGACCACCAGGCCCATGGCGATTAAAGTCAGATGGGCGGGGGAATTGATGATACTGTCAATCAGTTTCGGCAAAACCGGGTTTAATTTCGGGTACAAAACGAAATAGCCGATGGCCAAAGCGTTGACGGCAGCAAGCAAAACCGCGCCCGCCGCCACATCCTTCGCCACCGCCGCCAGGGGATGATACCGGGGCGAGAACAGATCAATCGCCGCCTCCAGGGCGGTGTTGATCGTCTCCGTCACCAGGACAAAGACGATGGCCCATAACACAAAGAGGAATTCGGTCTTGGTCAGGTTGAGCCCCAGACTGAGGCCCAAGACCAAAATCGTCCCCAAACAATGGATCCGCATGTTGCGCTGGGTCCGGAAACAATAGACCAAACCGTCGATTGCCCGGTTGAAACTCTCCAGGAGGTTTCTATTCTTCATCACGCCGACCCCAACCTGCTTCCGTCAGAAACTTCTCCTCCGCCTGGCGCATCCGCGTTTGCTCCTCGGCGGTCTGGTGGTCATAGCCCAGGAGGTGGAGAAGCCCGTGGACGGCCAGATAAAGGATCTCCCGCGTACTGGAATGGCCATACTCCGCCGCCTGCCGGAGGGCGACCGGGACACAGATCACCACGTCACCCAGGAGTTCGGGGAACGCGTCGTCCCCGGTTGGCGGCATTGGTTCCCCCTCGTCCAGGGCAAAAGAGAGCACATCGGTAGGGGCGTCAACACCGCGCCATTCCCGGTTCAACTGCTGGATGGTCTCCTCGTCCGTAAGGGTAATCCCGACTTCCGCTTCTTCCCGGCCGTGGGCTTTCAGCACCTGCCGGGCGACTCCGGCCAGGGCCTCAAGCGTCTCGTTGTTCAGCTTTGGTTCCGTTATTTCTTGGTTGATGATTACCCCCATTCGACTTCTTCCTTTCTGTGGCGACAATCTCCGGGTATTTAATCCGGTGGTGAAAGATACCGCCCAGGACCTTTAAAAAGGCGGCTTTAATCTTATCCAGATCCCGTAAAGTAAGATTAGTTTCATCCAGTTGCCCCGCTTCTAAACGCTCCTTGAGGATCTGGTTGACCAGGGCCTCCAGGCGGGCGGGGGAAGGTTGCCCCATCGAGCGGGCCGCGGCCTCCACCGCATCGGCCAGCATGACGAGGGCTGCCTCCTTCGTCTGTGGTTTCGGTCCGGAGTAGGAGAAATCCGTTTCTTCAACCGATTCCTTTTCCTCCTGGACCTTTTCCGAAGCTTGTTGGTAAAAATATCGGATCAGATCGGTCCCGTGGTGTTGTTCGATAATATCGGTCACCACCCGGGGGACCCCGTACGACTTGGCCAGTTCCACGCCATCCCGCACGTGCGAGGTGATGATCAAAGTACTCAAACTCGGCGCCAGGTTCTCATGGGGATTATCGTTGGTGATCTGGTTCTCCACAAAGAAGTAGGGCCGCCGCAGTTTGCCCACATCATGATAATAGGCCCCAACCCGTACCAGCAAGCTGTCGGCACCAATGGCGTCGGCCGCCGCTTCCGCCAGGTTCCCCACGAGAATACTGTGGTGGTAGGTCCCCGGCGCTTCGATCAGTAACCGTTTGAGCAAGGGCATGTTCGGATTGGCCAGCTCCAACAGGCTGAGCGGCGAAGTTAACCCAAAAAGATGTTCGAAAAAGGGTAAAAAGCCGTTGGCGAGCGCCGTCGCGAGGATCCCGTTAAACCCGGCCACCAGGGCAAAAAGAAACATACTGCTGAAGCGTTTGATGCCAAACAGAAAACTCAAGGTCAAGACGGTGAAGAAATTGATCCCCGCCAAGTATAGGCCCCGCCGGATCATCTCTTTCCGCTGGTTGAGATTGAGCATTAAATAAAGGGCCGCCGTCCCGTTGATAAAGTAAAAGACCGTCAGCGCCAGGTGGAAATCGAAGATTACGCCCACCATCAGGCTGAGCAGCGCGGTGATCACCCACGCCAACTTCGGCTCACTTAAAAAGACCAGGATAATACTGGCAAAGGAGAGGGGGACCAGATAGGCCATCAAGTCCAGATTCAAGAGGCTGAACGCCTTGGCGACGGCCAAAACAACCACCGAGACCAGCGCCAGCAAATAAAGGTGCTGTTCTTCCTTGAGGATCCGTTTCTCGAAGAAATAAATATAGATCAGACAGATCGCCATCAGAAACAGGGTAAATATGCCCAAACTGAAAAACATGAGCACCCGGTTCCCGCTGTTATCGATCAAGGCCAGTTCCCGCAGGATCTGGATGTGCTCCGTGGTAACAATATCCCCTTCGCTCAGGATCAACTGGCCCTTTTCGATCTTGACCGGCGCCACCTTGCGCCGGGCCTCCTCCTGCAACTGCCGGATCTTCGCCTCATCCCGGGTCAGGTTCGGGAAGATCATCGCCGTGAGCAGCTCGCGGATCACCGGTTGGTCCTGCGGTAAAACGAGAAACCGCTCATTGCCGACAAAAGCCCCCAGCTCGGACCGGACCTCCTCCATCGTTTGGGGGCCGATCTTGCGCTCGGTTTCCAACGCGACATAGACCTGACGCAGGCTGCGGACTATCCGTTCATAATCGGTCGCAGGCAGCGTCAACACCAGATCGAGGGTTTCGTCGGGAACCTCGGTAAAGCGCCCCTCCTCTCTTTGGAGGGCCCGCCGGAACTCCGGGCGGATCCTGGCGGGATCGGGGGAAACACCCTCCGGCGTCTGTTCCTGCATGAGCCGCCGGTATTCCTCGAAAACACCGATTATTCTATTGTAACGGTTATTGGCCTCCACTCCGGCTTCGATACTGATCGTTTGGTATTCGAGCTTATCCTTGTTCTCCTCCACCGCGCGGGCGGCCGCTTGGTCCATCAACTCTTCGGTCTTTTCGGTATTGATCACGGTCCGTGGCGCTCTGATCTCGGTCCCAATGTAGATCTCTCCCAGTTTGACATCGATCGCCCGCGGGACCAGATCAATCTGCAATATGCCGACAATGGCCAAAAAACTGACAAAAACCAGAATCCGCTCACGGACCATCTTCTTAGCTAAAAAATCACGTACCCACAACCATTTGTCGATGAAGCTTCCTTGCCGTTTCCGCTTGGCGAAGCTTTTCTCGGCCGGTTGTGTTTCCTTACCCATTGTTAGGCCTCCTTTACGAACCGGGACTTTCGGTCTCTTCCCGTTGCCGGTCGTATGCCTTAATTATCTTTTGTACCATTTCATGGCGGACAACATCCCGCTCACCCAGATAAACAAAGGCAATCCCTTCCACATCTTTCAGAACCTCCGCCGCTTCCACCAGTCCGGAGGCTTGTCCTTTCGGTAAATCAATCTGGGTAATATCCCCGGTGACCACTACTTTCGAACCCCAACCCATGCGGGTCAGGAACATCTTCATCTGCTCGGTCGTGGTGTTTTGGGCTTCATCCAAGATGATAAAGGAATCGTCCAGGGTTCGCCCGCGCATATAAGCGAGGGGGGCGATCTCAATCACCCGGCGTTCCATATACCGCTGGTAAAGCTCCGCCCCTAAGATATCAAATAGCGCATCGGTCAACGGCCGCAGGTAGGGATCGACTTTTTCCTGCAGATCACCGGGCAAAAAGCCCAGTTTCTCACCGGCCTCCACCGCCGGTCTGGTCAGGACCAGGCGGTTCACCTGTTTGCTCTGTAAAGCCGCCACCGCCATCGCCACCGCCAGGTAGGTCTTCCCGGTCCCCGCCGGTCCGATCCCAAAGGTTAAGACATGGTCGCGAATGGCTTCCACGTATGCTTTCTGCCCAAAGGTCCGCGGGGTAATCCTTTTCCCCCGGTTGGTCACCTGAATCGGCGTCGCGGAAAAATCAATCTCCCCGTTGTGCTTCGGTTTATTCCGCCGCAAGACATCAACGGTATAGCGGATCTCATGGGGACCGAGGATGGTCCCTTTCTCCGCCTGGCTGCGCAACTGTTCCAGAACGGCAAGGGCCTCGTCGACCTTTTGCTCTTCGCCGGCCAGGAACAGGGTATTCCCCCGCGCCGAGAGCATCACCTCCAGCGCGGCCGCGATATCCTTCAGGTTTTGGTCGTACTCCCCGAAGAGAATGGGCGCTATCTTCGGATCAATCTCGATGGTTATCTCCGAATGACTCAAACTTTCTCTCTCTCCTCCTTAATCCGGGACCGCAATATTCTCTTTGGTCTCTATAATGAGGCGGTAATGCAAGACCCCCGCTTGCAGGCTCCAGTCCTCCTGGGTCTTTTCCGGCCGGACACCCGCCGGCAGCACCGTCCCAATGCGGCTTTCCGCCTTTTTTCGCGCGTTCAGCAGGGCGGTTTCGGGCGGAATCTGCACGGTGGTCCACTCGACCGTTTGGTAAGTATCCTTGATCAATTCGACTAAACTAAGGCTATTCCTGCCGGGCAGGATCCTCTTCACCGCCCGGTCTTGACAGACAAAACTTTCGGGCGCGACCGCCCCGCGGGAAAACAGGGTCAGGAGCCGGTTACCCAGCCGCAAGCGGTAGACGGTCTTTTGTCCACCGGTTACCCTTGGTTCCAGGACGGCCAGGGGTTCGTCGACCTCTATCTCATACCAAACCCGCGCCCGCACTTCCCCCGCCGCTTTGACCTTTTTCTTCTCGACTGACCCGTCCAGGTGGACCCGGGTGGTCTCCCCCAAAATCAAGAGATCCCCGTGGGAGACCATATCCCCCACCCGGACCAACGGTATCCCTTCAAGTAATATGATCTCCGTGATCAGCCCGTCCTTTGCCGCCACCATATTCCTTGGTCCGTCATCGACCGGGGGCGGCAGTCGCTTCTCGGCCACCACCACCTCGGCGACCACCCCTCGCAGCCGGATCGTCACCCACACCACCTCCGGCAGCCGGATCCGCAGTTCGCGGATTAACCAGTCCCGTTGCGGGGTGATCGTCCGGCGGGGCACCCCGGGGGCCAACCCCAGGACGGCCAGGTGGTGCCGGATCAGGTTGGGGTCTAGTGTCTCGACGCCGGTGACCTCAATAAACCAGATGAAGGACGAAAGGGTTAAAAGCATACTCAGGAACAGGGCCATCCCCAACAGCCAGCCTTTTTTCCGCCAGACCCTTCGCCAAAGAAAAGGCCAGCCCTTTTTCCGGAGGATCTTTCCTTTGGTGCCGGTCCGAAAAAAAAATGGGCGCAGCTTCGCATATTGGCGGGCGTGCACTTTGAAGAGGATCGTACCGGGGGCCTTCTTGTCAATATCCCAGAACACAACCCCACCGGCAATCCCCCGGTTCAGCAGCTCTTCGCTGCGGGCCCCTTTGACCATCGCCACCAGATAGCCCTGGAAGAAGGCGTTCAAGCGTTGGGAGAGCATTGCTCTTCCCCCCCTGCTTTCCACTCGACCCGGGTAATCCGGCCGTCAATCTCCACCTGGTCGGCGGTGATCAATTTTATATTCAACTCTTCTCCGCTTACGGTAAGGAGTCCAATCGTCGTCTGCAGGCAAACCTCCGTCCGGGTATATAACTTTAACCCCCGGTGGTTTTCCACCACCAGTTGCTGATCGCCCGTCAGGACCAGGCGGGGCAAATTCAGCACGACATCGGATGGTAACTCAAAGTATTCCGCAAGCTTTGCACTGAGGCGGGCTTTTAGCGTTTGCCTTCCCACGTTTACCATCCTTTCCTCTCTGCTTTTACCAAATTATGCTTTGGCGCGCCAGAAAATGAGTGGAAGCGGATGGTTTTGTCCGGGAATTGGCTTTCTTTATTGCTTAGCCCGCCATTTCCGCAGATAGTCCAGGATCAGTTCTTTACGGTTCCGCGCCGGATCCTCCGTCACCCAATGGAAGACGTCATCCAGCACCGCACCCACCTGCGGACCGGGCGGAAGGCCCAAAAAGGCCATGACTTCGCGGCCGTTCACGGCCAAGTCTTTCCGGGTAAACACCCTCTCGCCAGCCAAAAGCGCCTGTACCCGCCGGTGAAAGCGGACCAAATTCTCCAAGGCGCGGGCGGACGGTCCGCCGGTACCGACAATATCGGCCCGTCTTAACTCCAAAAGGTCAATGATGTGCTCCGGCCCCACTTTCCCGACCAGCCGCCGGAGGGCGGCATCGGTCAGCCAGGGGTCGGCTTGAAACATATGCCAGCGGATTAAGGTCAACACCTTTTGCCGGAAGGCATTGGAAAACCGGAGCCGCTCCAGGATCCCGGCGGCCAGCTCGTGGCCGACCTTTTCGTGGCCAAAGTAGCGGATCCGGTCCCCCTCCACTTGCCGGGTGGTCGCCTTCCCCAGATCGTGGAGAAAAGCGGCCCAGCGCAGCTCGGCCGTTGGTTTAATCGCCTCCACCGTCGCCACCAAGTGTGTAAAGATGGCAGGGTCGGTAGCCCAAACGGCCTTAAACTCCGGCATGATCGCCGTCAACAACCCGCTCCGGGCGAGTCCCTTGAGGCCACGGGCCGGATCCGCCCCGAGCAGCAGCTTGGTCAGCTCATCCCGGATCCGTTTCCCACTGATCCTGGTAATGGCTTCCGCTTCAATCCCCTGCTCCGTCGCAGTCTCTCCCCGAAACCCCAGGGTCGACTGAAAACGGTAGAAGCGGAGCATGCGCAGGGGATCTTCCTGAAAACGGGCGGCGGGGTCACCTACCGCTTTGACCAATCGCCGTTTCAGGGCCCACAACCCGCGGAAAGGATCGACCAGACGCCGCCCGATCGGGTCCAGGGCCAGCGCATTAATGGTAAAATCCCGCCGCGCCAGGTCGGCCACCAGGTCCGGGGTGAAGGCGACCCAATCGGGGCGGCGTCCGTCACTGTATTCGCCTTCCCGGCGGAAGGTGGTGACTTCAACCTGCTGTTCCCCGATTAGCACACCAACCGTGCCGAACTTCTCCCCCACCGCCACGGTGCGGTCGAAGAGGGCCTTGACTTGCTCCGGCCGGGCGTCCGTGGCGATATCCCAGTCCTGCGGCGGGTGCCCGCGCAATAGGTCGCGGGGCGCGCCCCCGACCAGATAGGCTTGGTAACCCGCGCTTTGCAGCCGCTGCAGGACGGTAAAGACCTCCGCCGGAATCCGCCGGCATATTTGGGCCCACTTTCCCCTCCTCAGCACGGTCCAGACCTCCCTCCTTGGCCACTAACCGCCAACTGTTCCCGCTCTGATTGTTACTTCGGAAAATCTTTATCCTGCTTATTTTTCACAACATGCATCTATCATAAAACGGTGCGCGCCGCATATCAATAAGTGATTCCAATTAATTACTTCTTATTTAATTATTCAATAGTCCGGTGGTGAGCGCTTCCCATGCGAATCATCATCATTCTCCGGAAAGAAAAAATCCTGCCCCTGATCGCTCTCAGCACCGTCCTGGCCGCCCTGCTTCTTTGCTCCATCCTGTACCGGGTCATCCCCGCCCGGAGCAGGCTTGGACAAACCACCGTTGTGATTGACCCGGGCCACGGCGGGATCGACGGGGGGACGCAGGACCGCGCCGGCCACTTGGAAAAGGACATCAATCTGGACATTGCCCACAAAATCCGGGCGCAACTTGTGCAGTGCGGGATCAATGTCGTCATGACGCGCGAAGACGACATTGAACTCGCCCCTTACCAACCGGGGCGGAGTGGCCGCCACCGCCGGGATTTAACCGCCCGGATTGAACGGGCCAGGAATGCAAAGGCCCTTTTCCTGGTGAGTATCCATTGTGACTGGTCAACCGCGGCGGAGCGCCGCGGCATGGTCGCTTTTTATTATTACCGGAACCCGGTCGGGAAAACGCTCGCCTCAAGCATCCAGGAGGAGTTGAACAAGATCCAGCCGCGGCCGCAAAAGGCCGTCCCGGGCAAGTATTTCCTCCTGGAGCAACCCGGGATCAACGGGGTCATCGTCGAGGTTGGCTTCCTCTCCAATCCGGAGGAGGCCGCCCTCCTCCGGCAGCCGGACTACCAGGAAAAGATCGCCCTCGCCATCGCCCGGGGCATCCTGCGGGCGATACCGGCGGTCACCGCGCAACCCGGGGCCGTCCCGGCCCCGCCGCCTTAAGCCCGGCCGCGGTGCGCCCGGCTGTAGTTCCCCACCGTAAGCTGTGGAAATTCCCGATTGAGCTCCGCAAGAAAACCGGCGATCCCCAAAGCTTCACCGGCGGGGACCAGTTTTTCCTGGCGCAGACGCGCCCATATATAATCCGGATCGATATTGAGGTTGCGGATCTGGATCATCCCCACCGGGTAGCGGCGGAGGAAGGCAAAAAGCTTCTCCACTTGCGCTTCCCGGTCGGTAAAGCCGGGCAACGTCAGCAAGTTCAAGGAGACAAAGACCCCGTGCCGGTCCAAGCGGCCAATGGCCTCGCCGACCTGGTTAAGGGTATAACCCTGGGGCCGGTGGTAAAACCGGTAAGACACCGGGTCGGCGGAGAAAAGGCTGATCCGCGCCGTGTCCAGCCCGGCGGCGGCCAGCTCCTCCAGGACAGTGGGGAGACCGGCATTGGTGTTGATATTAATGGTGCCGGCTTTTGTTTTTTGCCGCAGGGTGGTAATCGCCGCCTTCAGCACTTTCCCGGCGAGAAGCGACTCCCCTTCGCACCCCTGGCCGAAGCTGAGGATCGCCCCGTCACCGGCCAGATGCGGGAGGCCGACCTCAACCACCTCCTCCACCGTCGGGGTAAAAGCAATCCGCTCCTGGGGCGAAGGACAACACTCGGCAACCTGCTTGGAGATACACCCCAGGCACCGGGCGTTGCAGGACGGGGAAACCGGGATTCCCCCCTCCCAGCGCCCGTAGAAAATGTTCTGCGCCGTAAAACACTGGTATTCCCTGGCGCAGCGGGCCAACTGTTTCAGAATCCGGTTTTCCGGGTAAGCGTCCAATTTAGCCTGGATCAAACCGGGGAGCTCCGGGGTGTTGTAGAAACACGGATCCCATTTTCCCGGTTCATCGGTGCGGCGGGCTGCGACCCAAAGCCGCCCCTCTTTAAACGCCACCGCTGTATACCCGAACAAGGGAAGACCCGGCGCGTTCTCTTTCCGCTGGTAAGCGGGGAGAAACAACCGGGTATAACCCTGGGGCAGGATCGCCGCCACCGCCTGGATCCCCTTTTCGTTGATGAACTCCACGGTACCATCGTCCGCCAAACCCAAAGGGGCCCGCCCGGGGAGATAAAAAAGAGTGGCCCCGGCGGGCAACGGGATCAGATCCTCCGCCCTTAGCTCCCAATATTCCTCGCCGTTCGCCCCCAAGGCGCCCAGTTCCGAATCGTACTCCAGCTCCCCGTGGGCGGTGGCATAAACCAGTTTAATCTTTCGGTCCATCTTGGTCGGCTCCTAATTTCCATTTTACCCCAGAAGATGGAAGAAGGAGGATTAGCAATCGCCCTCCTCCCCTTCTGGTCGTCGGCTCAGCCGAAATATTTAAGCAGCAGCTCCAGATCCAGTTCCGGGTAGACCGGAAAACGGGAAAGTAAAGCTTGGACCCGCGCCCGGACCTCCGCTTTGACCTGGTCATCCAGTTGGTACCGGGCTTTACTGGGCTGTCCGGCCTGGGCCCCCTCGCTGATGGTCTCCGGTTTGGTATGGCTCAGGATCTGGTAGAGACAGTCCGCAATCTCCTTCATCTCGTCCGGGCCCATCCCCAAAGTCGTGACGGCGGGCGTTCCCACCCGTAACCCGCTGGTGTACCAGGGGCCGTTGGAATCGTTGGGTAAAGAGTTCCGGTTCAAGGTGATCCCGCACTCGCGGACCGCACTCTCGGCCTGCCGGCCGGTAAGGCCAAAAGGCCGTACATCGATCAACAGGAGATGGTTGTCCGTACCCCCGGTGGCGACCTTCATCCCTCTGGCCAAACAGGCCTCGGCCAGGCTCCGGGCGTTCTCCACGATCCGGTGGGCATAAGCCTTGAACTCGTCGGCGTTTGCTTCGGTCAAGGCCACCGCTTTGGCCGCCATAACATGGGGCAGCGGCCCGCCGATCACCAGCGGACAACCTTTATCCACGTGCTCCGCGAATTCTTTGGTACAGAGAACCAGACCGCCGCGGGGCCCCCGTAAGGTTTTATGGGTGGTGGTTGTCACCACATGGGCATGGCGGACCGGATTATAGTCTCCGGTAAAGACCCCACCCGCCACCAAACCGGCAAAGTGGGCCATATCAACCATCAGCACCGCGCCAACGTCATCGGCGATCTGGCGCAGCCGCCGGAAATTGATCGCCCGCGGGTAAGCACTATAGCCCGCCAGTAAAATGAGGGGTTTGACTTCCGCCGCCTGCCGGGCCAGGGCCTCGTAATCCAGAAGGCCGGTTTCCGGGTCCACCCCGTAACTGAAAGCCTCAAACATCTGGGCGGAGACGTTGTGCCGGTAACCGTGGGTGAGGTGTCCCCCCGCATAGTAGTCCATCCCCAAGAGCCGCTGGTTTCCTAAGAGATGGCGCAGTTTATTCCAGTCTTCGTTGTTAAGCTGGTTGGGATCCTTGACCCCCCAACTTTCCAGGGTTGGGGTTTTCACCTTCGCACTCAAAATCGCCCAGAAGGCAACCAAGTTGGCGTCGGCGCCGCTGTGGGGCTGCACATAGGCATGCTCCGCTCCGAACAGGCGGCAGGCCTGCGCCACCGCATAACTCTCCACCTGGTCTATATTGTCACAACCGGCGTAAAACCGGTGGAACGGATATCCCTCCGCATACTTGTCGGTCAGGAGATTGCCCATCGCCAGCTGAGCGGAGAGGGAAGAATAGTTCTCGCTGGCAATCAACTTTAAATTGTTCCTTTGGTCACGAAGCTCATAAACAATATCCCGCGCAATTGACGGGGCTACTTTCGCCACTTCTTCCAAACTGGCCAGATAAGCCACAAACCCTGTGTTTACAGCAGCCGGGTCTGTTGTCGCCAAATATTCTCTGAGGGCCGAATTTTTCATCTTCGTTCTGTACTCCTCACTTTCTCATTCATCTACCGGTTCTTATCCTCAAAATTATACCATCTCACGCTTATTTGTCAATTTACCATATAAAAGTAACTCTGCTAAAGGCTTGTAAACAATGGCGGTTATAACCTTAGCCGTCCGTTAATACTTTTAACAAGGGTTAGGCCAAATTAGCGCGAATATAATCTAGATCATAATCATAAAAAGATATATTTTTTTATCCGGAGTGTTCTGTAAGGAGGATTTTTGCTGATGAAGAGAATCGTCTTGACCGGTGGCGGCACGGCCGGCCATGTCATGCCCAACCTGGCCCTGCTCCCAAAGTTGCGGCAGCGGGGATGGGAAGTTTTATATATCGGTAGTTACGACGGGATGGAGAGAGCGTTAATCGAGGAACGACAGATCCCCTACTACCCGGTGGCCACCGGCAAATTCCGGCGCTACCTTTCCGCCCAAAACCTGACCGATCCGTTCCGGGTAATAAAAGGAGTGTTCCAGTCCTACCGCTTATTGAAAGAACTCCGTCCCCAAGTGGTCTTCTCTAAAGGGGGCTTTGTCGCCGTTCCGGTAACCATCGGCGCCTGGCTGAACGGGATCCCGGTCGTCCTGCACGAATCGGACCTCACCCCGGGCCTGGCCAACCGGCTGGCTTTACCGTTTGCCACCGCCGTCTGCGCCACTTTCCCCGAGACCATGAAGTACCTGCCCGAAAATAAGGGGGTGCTGACCGGAAATCCCATCCGCCCCGAATTACTGAACGGCAGCAAGGAGGAAGGGCTAAAAATCTGCGGGTTCACCCCGGATAAACCGGTCCTCCTGGTCATGGGGGGCAGTCTCGGTTCGGTGACCATCAATAAGTTGATCCGGGCCATCCTCCCGGATCTCCTGCTCCAGTTCCAAGTTGCCCACATCTGCGGCCAGGGGAATGTCGACCCCAACTTGGACAGGTACAAGGGGTACAAACAGTTTTCCTTTGTCGGCCCGGAACTACCCCACATTTTGGCCGCCGCCGATATCTGCGTTTCCCGCGCCGGGGCCAACTTCCTCTTTGAACTGCTGGCCTTGAAAAAACCCCATCTGCTTATCCCGCTGCCGAAAGGTGCCAGCCGGGGTGACCAGATCCTCAACGCCCAGTCGTTCAAAGGGCAAAATTTCAGCATGGTCCTGTACGAAGAGGAGATCAACGAGACGCTCCTTAAAAAACAGATTGCCCTGCTTTACCAGAACCGTGAGGACTACATCAAAGCGATGCGCGAAAGTAACCTGGCCGATGCGGCAAGCGAAGTGATCCGGGTGATCGAAGAGACCGCGCGGGCGCGGTCCGTACGCGCTAGGAAAAAATAAGAATTACATATTATCTAGGCGTAAGTTGCCGGCAACCCCATCTCCTTCCGTCGGCTTCGTCATAGAATGAAGCGGGAGGTGATGAAATGAGCAGCGCTTGCAGCGTATTACGCCGGATCGAAGAGGTCTCCCAAGCGGTCGCCGAATTCTTAGGCAATCCGGCAGCCCTGACCCCTGCCGTTGCCGCCGATCTCATTAACCAAATCGAGTTGATCCGCGGGGCCGTCCGCAACTTGCCCTTGGCTTCCGGTCCGAAAAATGATCTTCTCCGCCGGCTGAACCAAGCCCAATTTATTCTTCAGAACGGAACCTTGGGTCTCTCGGCTATTGAGCAGCTCCTGGCTGTTTTACAGATTTTGCAGTTGTCCGCTTTCAAACTGAAAAACCGGAAACTCCCGTGCCCACAAGGTTTCGTGGTGGTTCATCCTTCGAACCGTTTTAACACCCTCTGTGTTTGTCGCTAACTTTCCACCTGCACCAGCGGGCGCAGGAGATAACACCCCCGCACAGCGGGGGATTTTTATGGTTTGGCAAAAAGATCCCGGCCTTCGGGATCGATCGCCACAATCAGTGGCATCGCTTCCACTTCCAAACGGTAGACGGCTTCCGGGCCCAGGTCGGGATAGGCAATCAGCTCGGCCTTCTTTACACACTGGGCCAGCAGCGCCGCCGCCCCACCGGTCGCCACCAGGTAAGCGGCCCGGTACCGGCGGATCGCCGCCACGACCTCGGCCGAACGGGGACCCTTCCCGATCATAAGCTTTAAACCCTTCTCCAGTAAAGCCGGGGTGTACCCGTCCATCCGGCTGCTGGTCGTCGGGCCGCAGGAACCGATGGCCTTTCCCGGCGGCGTCGGACTGGGTCCGGTGTAAAAAAGGGCCTGGTTGTCCAGGACGAACGGCAACGGCTGCCCCGCTGCCAACTGGGCCACCAGTCGTTGGTGGGCTGCATCACGGGCGGTGTAAACGATCCCCGATAAGGAGACCAGGTCCCCACTGGTCAAACCGGCCAGCTCTTCCGGGCGGACCGGGGTTTGGAGTGCTTTGGTTTTCGCCACTTGTTTCTCACCTCACAAGATTGCGCTCCGGTGGCGGGCAACATGGCACTGAAGGTTCACCGCCACCGGAAGGGCGGCGATGTGGGTGGGGTAGGTCTCAATGTGTACCGCCAGAGCCGTTACCTTTCCGCCCAGCCCCTGCGGTCCAATCCCGGTTTGGTTGATTAAAGCCAACAGTTCCGCTTCGAGGGCGGCGACCGCCGGCTCGGCACTGGTCGTCCCGGCCGGGCGGATCAGGGCTTTTTTCGCCAGGAGAGCCGCCTTTTCCATTGTACCGCCGATCCCTACCCCCACAATCAGCGGCGGACAGGCACACCCCCCCGCCGCCGCCACCGTTTCCAGGACAAAGCGCTTTACGCCCTCGATCCCGTCGGCCGGTTTCAGCATCTGCAAACGGCTCATGTTCTCACTGCCGGCCCCCTTGGGGGCGACGGTCACCTTCAGGCGATCCCCCGGCACGATCCGGGTGTGGATCACCGCCGGCGTATTATCCTGCGTGTTAACCCGGGTCAAGGGCGAAAGCACCGACTTCCGGAGGTAACCCTCCTGGTACCCCCGGCGGACACCCGCATTGACCGCTTCCTCCAAGTCCCCACCGGTCAGGTGCAGATCCTGGCCGATTTCCAGAAAAACCACACAGATCCCGGTGTCCTGGCAAATGGGCAGTTGTTCCCGGGCCGCCACCGCCAAATTCGCCAACACTTGGTCAAGGATGAAACAACCGAACGCCGACTCCTCCTCGTTACGGGCTTTTTCCAGCAAAGCGCGGACATCCGCCCCGAGTTCCCGGCAGGCCTCAACACACAACCGGGCGACCGTCTCCGTAACCACTCCCACATTGAGCTCCCGCACGACCATCCCCCCGCAAAACTGACACTAAAAATAAAAAAACTGCCGCGGTACCTCCCGGTACTTCTGCAGTGGACTTTCTTATGGTGCCCAGGACCGGATTATATCTCTTTATATCATCTTTAAAACAGTGAAACCACACTGCAGTGTAGCAATCATTCGGTATCCAGTCCACCACTTCACCCGTTTGCTCATTTTTTTTCTTCATCTATTAATATTTATTCATTATATTCGTTAACCCACAGTTTTCTCCTTCTATTGATTTATTAACTCCCGGTGTAATCTTTTACCTTCAACTCTTAGGGTATATCTTATTGACAACTCTTTCCATTTTTATAAAGTTTATATGTTTTAGATCATACGGACATACCACCGAAATTTTATATTATATTTTTGTAATTTATAACTTATTATCGTATAATGAAGTTAATCTAAAAACGAATCCCGTCTCAGCCTCGAAAAGAGTTAAAAGAAGAAAGGAGAATGCTTCAACAGGCAGACCTCCCCCTGAAACACTAAAAAATTAAACAATTAATGTTCACATTTGACATGAATAACCCTATTAAAAGCCGGAAAGTCTTCAACAATACCCCGCCAAATTAGAAGATACGAGCAAGGTTTGAAGGAAAAACTACTGCTAGATTTAGAGAAGAAAAATTATATGGCATAACCTTATATAAACGCAATTATATTCTCTTCGAAGCCAAAAGAAAAAAAAAATAAAAGACCACAAAGACGCCGAAAGGCGTCTTTGTTTTTTTAAGGTTATATAAACAAAAAAACTGCATCGGTACCTCCCGGTACTTCTGCAGTGGACTTTCTTATGGTGCCCAGGACCGGACTTGAACCGGTACGGTTGCCCATACGCCCCTCAAACGTACGCGTCTGCCAGTTCCGCCACCTGGGCACATTCAGCATAAATGATTATACAACCTTTAGTTGTTATTGTCAAGGCCGGATCCGTTTTTGGTCATGCGCTTTTTGCCCATCGATTATTTATCATCCAATTGGCAGCGAATCGGCCCTCAAGCAAACGGCTTTTCGCGTCCGTATTTTTTCCTGGCGCGCGGCAGGAATATGGCGGGTCATTCGCGAATATTATAAATCACTTTTTAAAAGTTTTTTATTAACATTGGCAACACACCATTAAAAGTCGGAATCGAGGTTGGGCAATGTTTAAAAAGGCAATCAATCAGGAGCTTATGCGGACCAACAACAAAGCGCAGATCCTCCGTTGCGTCAAAGCCAAACAAGTGGTTTCCAAGCGCGAACTCACCGAGGAACTTGGTTTAAGTACCACGACCGTGGCGACATTCATCCGCGAATTGGAAGAGGAGAACTTGATCCTCAACAGCGGGATCGCCCGCTCGACCGGTGGGCGAAGATCCCTCCTCTATCAGTTAAACCCGGACTACTGTTATACTCTGGGGCTTGACCTTCAAGTCGACCGCATCGTGGGCGTCCTCCTTGATTTTAAAGGCGATGTCCAGGCGGAAAAGGAAGTTGCTTTTCAGGGCCGGGATGAGTGGCAGGTTGTTCCCCTGCTCAAAACTTTTATCCACGATTTATTGGCCACACACAAAATCCCCTGGGCAAAACTGGGGGGAATCGGGATCGGTGTCCCGGGCGTCCTCAACAATGAAGCGGAGATCATCGATTTTGCGCCGAACCTTGGGTGGAAAAACGTGGATCTACCGGCCATGCTTGCTTTGGATAAACCGGTCTATCTTGAAAACGAAGCCAATGCCGGCGCCTTGGGCGAAGTGGAGTTCGGCTTGGGACGCAATGTCGGCCATCTGGCTTACATCTCTGTCGGCATGGGGATCGGTTGCGGGTTAATCATCGACCATAGGTTATTCTCCGGACATCTGCGCAATGCGGGCGAATTCGGGCATATGACGGTGGAGCCGGAGGGTTTGCCCTGCCGGTGCGGGAACAGGGGCTGCTGGGAGGTTTACGCCTCGAACGCGGCCGCCCTCCGGATGTACGCGGAAGAAACCGGTAATCAACAAATTACATTCCCGGAATTTCTCCTTAAATGCCACGAAGACGACCACTGCGCAACCAATGTCCTCCAGACGGTCTCCAAATACCTCGGCCTCGGGATCGCCAGTGTGATCAACGGCTTGAATCCGGAGATGGTGATCATCGGGGGTGAGATTGCCAACGTTAAACCGTTGATTTTCAACTCGTTGCTGAAGGAGATCAAAGAACGGACCCTGGAGAAGTCCTATGCCGGTGTCCGCTTGGAATTTTCCCAACTCGGTAACAAGGCGGCTGCTTTGGGCATGGGCACCATCGTTCTTGAGCAGATCATCAATGCGTTGACCTGAGTAGCCGGAAAAAGCGAGGTGATGACGGAGGTTCAAAACCGGTTGAACGAAACTTGAAAAAAAGGATGGTGAAAATGGCATATTTACTAGGATATGATCTGGGAAGCTCCTCAATCAAAGCTTCCCTGCTGGCCGCCGATGGTCGACTGGTGGCTTCAGCGGTTTCCCCCCAAACCGAACTGGCCATCGACGCTCCGCGACCTGGCTGGGCGGAACAACACCCGGAAACCTGGTGGCAACACGTGCAAGCAGCGACCGCCATGTTACTGGCAAAAGCCGAAGTCAAACCGGAAGCCATTAAGGCCATCGGGATTTCCTACCAGATGCATGGGCTGGTCCTGGTCGACAAAGCGGGTCAAGTCCTGCGCCCGGCGATCATCTGGTGTGACAGCAGGGCCGCCGAGATCGGCGACCGGGCGTTCCACGCCCTCGGGCCGGACCTGTGCCTATCCCGCTTGCTGAACTCCCCGGGGAACTTTACCGCTTCCAAATTAAAGTGGGTGCAAGAAAACGAGCCGGCGATCTACCAAAAGATCTACAAGGCAATGCTCCCCGGTGATTACCTGGCCATGAAGCTGACCGGGAATATTCAGACCACCCCTTCCGGCCTCTCCGAGGGGATCCTCTGGGACTACCAGGAACAAAAACTGGCCGACTTGCTCCTCGACCATTACGGTATCGACCGGGATCTGATTCCGGAAGTGGTTCCGACTTTTGCCCCGCAAGGAGAATTAACGAAATCGGCCGCGGACGCCTTGGGCTTGAAGCCGGGGACATTAGTTGCCTACCGGGCCGGGGACCAGCCGAATAACGCCTTCTCCCTTAATGTCATGAACCCCGGTGAAGTGGCCGCAACCGCCGGGACGAGCGGGGTCGTTTACGGGGTCGGCGCCCAACCGGAATACGACCGGAAATCAAGGGTAAACACCTTTTTACACGTTAACCACCGGCCGGAGGACCCCCGCTTAGGGATTCTCCTCTGTCTGAACGGTACAGGGATCTTAAACCGCTGGTTGAAAAAGAATCTGATGCAAGACCAGATCTCATATGAAGAGATGAACCATTTGGCCGCCCAGGTTCCCGCAGGCGCGGAGGGTTTGATGATCTTCCCCTATGGCAACGGGGCGGAACGGACTCTGGAGAACAAAACAATCAACGCCTCTATCCGCGGCTTGAATTTCAACCTGCACCACCGCGGTCACCTGCTGCGCGCCGCCCAGGAAGGAATCGTTTTTGCCTTAAACTACGGGTTAAACATCATGAAAAACATGGGCGTCCAGACCAACCTGGTCCGCGCCGGCCAGGCCAACATGTTCTTAAGTCCCTTGTTCTGTGAAGTCTTTGCCACGGTGACCGGAGCCCGGGTCGAACTTTACAATACCGACGGGGCGCAGGGGGCCGCCCGCGGGGCCGGACTCGGAGCCGGGATCTATCCCGACCCAAGTGCGGCGTTTACCGGCCTCCAATCCCAAAAGATAACCGAGCCCAACCCGAAGCTCGCTCCCCTTTACCAAGAACTCTACGCGCAATGGGAGCGTGTCTTAACTGCGGAGTTGGGTCAATAAAGGGAGGTTCCGTATATGGATAAAAAAAGAAGTTTTCATTCCATTTGCCGTTGGACGTTTAATCCGGGAAAAGGCGGGTTCGTCCCCGCCAGGATGCGTCCCGCATGGGACGGTCAGCATTTAAGCACCGCCGATGTGGTGCGCTTGATTAAAGAACGGATTGCGCCGCGCCTGCCGGAATGGGTGACCCTGGGTTTGGAGGTCCATTACGATACGGAGATCAACGAAGAAAATGCGGCCGCCGTTTCCGACGCCTTGAGTGAGGCCGGAATGTATCTCGCCATGATCACCCCTGGCGCCCACAGCCATTTTGGCTACGGCGGGATTGCCTCCCTGGATCCCCGGGAACGGCAGCAGGCCGAAGAGCTAGGTTTGCGCACCGTGGATCTGGTCTATGGTCCTTTGCGGAAGAACTGGCATCCCGATCCGGAGCTGGCCCCCACCTTCGTCCTTTGGAACGGCTCCTACGGCTATGACCTGGGTACCATCGGAGTCAGACGGATGTACCAAAACCTCAAGGAAAGTGTGGCCGCCCTTTGCCGTTATGAAGCCGAAAAGGGCGGGGCCCTTTATATCGGCATTGAACCGAAACCCAACGAGGGTCATCCGGCGATGCTGTTACCGACGGTCGCTTCCGCCCTGTTGTTCTTCCGGCGGCTGGAGGAGGAATTCGGTATTCCCCGGGCGAAAAAAGGGGTCAACAAAGAGTTCGGCCACTCGGAAATGATCGGCCTCGACCATGTCTACGATACGGTCGAAGAGCTGGATAACAACGCCATGGTCCACATGCACTTAAACAGCCAGGGGTACAACGACGGTATCACCTTAGGCGGCCCCGGCCGCTATGACATCGACCACGGGGTCAAAATTACCGGCTTCAATATTGCCATCGCCGGGCTTTTGCAAGAGGCGGGGTACAACCGTTGGTGTGGCCATGACATGCTGGTCCGGCCCTACGACAACGAAGAGCAAGGCCTTGACCGGATCGTCCGCAGCATTTTAAGTTGGGAAGCCTGTGCCCAGGCGGCGGCCAATCTCGACCAGGCGGCACTCATGGACGCCTTGGCCAACCGGGCGACCGCCAAAGCGGAAGACATCATGCGGAACGCCGTGGTCGAAGCGCACAACTACTTTAACCAATTATATAAGGGCTAATTTCTGCTCTTTCGTCCGGTCGCGCCGGATACCAAACAAAACGCTCCCGGTGTTACAGGTAAAAACAAAAGTCCTTGGCCGGCCTTTTGGCCGCGCCAAGGACTTTTTATTACAGCCTAGCCGATATTAGCCATATCGTTTATATCGGCCCTGAGAAGCTACCTACTAACCAAACCAAGCGGAATGTAGGTCTGGTAAGTATAGGTCAACTTCTGCTGGCTGCGTGGCCATAACTTGATCTCCCAATTCAGCTCGGAGGTGGGGTTGGGCCCGGCTTGCAAGACCGCTTTGCGCACCACGGTACCGCCCTCGCCGATCGAAACCACTTCCCCGGGAACCTCGTGGGTAACCTTCAGGGTAAGCTCGGTCTCTTTGGTGTTGTCGATCTCAATTTCACCCCGGATCCGGACAAAGGCGTATTCCCGGTCTTGGAAGTCAATTCCCCCTTGGACCCGCTCAAACTCTACTTCACTGGCTTTCACCCGGACCGCCGGGTCGATCGTCACCCGGATCTCTCCGCTTTGGTTGCGGGCGATGTAGGGAAGATCCCCCGTTCCCAGGGGCCGTTCGGCCATCATCAGCATGACCCGCCCTTCGATCCAGGGGAAAGGCGAGTTATTGTAGACGCGGTAAACTTTCCAAACCGGCTCGGCGAAGATCTGCCCGGAGCTCCCGGCCGCCCGGGCGAGCCGGACCTGGTAAAGGGGTTCGACCCGCACCCCGCTGCGGTAAAGGGGAAGTAAGGCCCGCT
Source organism: Capillibacterium thermochitinicola (assembly GCF_013664685.1). NCBI lineage: Bacteria > Bacillati > Bacillota > Capillibacterium > Capillibacterium thermochitinicola. The sequence continues at coordinate 112,441 of NZ_JAAKDE010000010.1, read as the reverse complement.
CGCCCTTGCGGAGGTTAACGTCGTTTCGCCGGTACATATTATAGGTCACGCGGGACGCGGCGGTCTCCATCCCGGGATTGGGGGCGTAAGCCAGTTTGTCGCTTTGGACCCCCATCACCGACAGTTCGCCCCGGCGGGCGGTGAACCCTTGGTCCGTTTCAAAGATCACCAGCGGCGATAAGCCGAAGGGGAATTGCGGTCCTCTTTCCGCCAGATAAACGGTGGTGTTGACCAGATCGTCCACCTCGTTTTGGATCACACCCGAGAAGGAAAAGACCCCGCTCTGCTCCGACGGATCAATGTTGATGATGTACTCCGGGCTCCAGGAAAGTCCCGCCTGGAGATAACTGATGCCCACCGGGTAGGTTTCGCTGCGGATCCCCGACTCCCGAAAACGGACCCTTAATTTGCCTTCCTTCCCCGTCTCCTGGCGGGTCAGGGAAACCGGCTCGAGGAAATGGTAGGCACCGATCAGTTCCAAAGAGTAAAGCACATCGTTGCTCTTTTCTTCCCCGCCTTCCTTGACGGTCGTGGTCACCACCAAATAATGGGGTTCCAGAAAACCTTTTACCACTCCGGACACGATTTCACCGTCGACCACCAGCTCGATCCGCTTGCCCATATTCGCCCGGAAGAGTTCCGCCAAACTTTGCACCGGAATCTCGGTCTTCTGTTCCTCCTGGTAAGCAACGACTTCTTCCAAGATCAAGCCGGAATCGGTCGAGAACACCTCCAGGCTTCCGTTCAAGGCCAGAGGAAGGAGGTCAATGACGCATTCGCCGTTTTCCAGCGCAACCTCCCCTTTCCGCACCAAAAAAGCAAAGCCGTCCGGAAAGATTACCGCTTCGGTAATCGGCGGCCGGTATCCGGCGCTGTTGCCGGCGTTGATGCCCCCACCGGACGTCAGCACCAAAAGCGCCATGAGCGCTGACCAAATTAAAATCCTTCTTCGTCCTCTTCGCATCAGATCACCCCATTTCCGTTTGGTCGCCACAGATCAAATAATATTAATATTTCCGCCCAAGCACCGCAAAACCTTCCTAAAAGCAGACCTTTATCCTTGCTTCTGCCAATCGGCCGTATCGAGCATAATCGTGACCGGCCCGTCGTTCACCAACTCCACGGCCATCGACGCCCCGAAACGCCCGGTGGCCACCGTCATCCCCTTGGCCCGCAGCGCCGCGATGAACCGCTCATAAAAGTCTTCACCCATCGCGGGTGGGGCCGCGTCCAGAAAACTTGGCCGCCGCCCTTTGCGACAGTCGGCATAAAGAGTAAACTGGGAGACCACCAGAATGGCTCCGCCCACATCCTGCACGGACAGGTTCATCTTCCCCTGGTCGTCCTCAAAAATCCGCAAGTTGATAATTTTATCCACTAAAAGCTGGAGATCCGCCTCTTGGTCCGTCCGGCTGACCCCGAGCAGGACCAGTAGACCGGGGCCAATCTCTCCGGTAACCTCATTCCCGACCCGGACGCGGGCGGAACTGACCCTTTGCAGTAGCGCGCGCATTACCCACTCTCCACCTTCTTTCTGGTTGTTTTTGTGGTACGAAACACCCGCTGCACACTTTTTACGGTCCGCAGTTTACTGACCAGCTCTTTAGCCTCGTCCAGGTGGCGGACATCCACCGTAAAATCCAGGTACGCCATGCCTTTATTCGTGCGCACATTCACGGCGGTGACGTTTATTTTCATCAACGACATGACATTCATGATGTCAACCAGGAGATTGTTCCGGTCCAGCGCCTCGATCTTGATGGAGAGCGGATATACCCCGGTGTCCTCCGCATCCCATTCCACCTGAATAAAACGCTCGCTCTCCTTGGGCAGGGTCGGACAGTCCACGCGGTGAACCGCCACTCCCTTCCCCCTGGTGGTGTAGCCGATGATCGGGTCGCCGGGGACCGGACTACAGCAGCGGGAAAAACGCACCAACAGGTTGGGAATCCCTTTGACTTTCACGCCGCCGGCCCGTCCCGACGGCTTCTCCGCCTTCTCCGGCTTCTCCCCGGGGACCACCGGCAGCGGTTTTTTCTCCGGTTCCTTCACCGCCACCAGCTTGGCGGCAACCGCTTGGGACGTCAGTTTGCGGTCACCGACGGCAAACAAAAGATCGTCCCCTTGGATAAAACCAAACTTCCCGGCCACTTCCTGCAATATTTCTGGTTTCAGGTAAGCCGATGGTTCATAACCGTTCTTTTTCAGTTCCCGCTCCAACTGCTCCCGGGCGAGCAGAATATACTCTTCCCGGCTTTGTTCCCGGAGCCAATTGCGGATCCGGCTTTTCGCCTTCGAAGTCACCACGAAGTTCAACCAATCCCGGCTGGGCCCCCCCTCCTGCTTCGTGGTGAGGATCTGCACAATATCGCCGTTTTTCAACTTGTAATCCAGGGGCACCAGGCGCCCGTTCACCTTCGCCCCCACACAGCGGTGGCCGATGTGGGTGTGCACCGCATAGGCAAAGTCCACCGGCGTGGCCCCGGCGGGCAAACTTTTCACATCCCCCTTGGGGGTAAAGACAAAGACTTCATCCTCAAAAAGGTTCACCCGCAGGTTCTCGAGGAATTCGTCCGCGTCATTGGCCTCCCCCTGCCACTCCAGAAGATGGCGGAGCCAGGCAATTTTCTGCAGAAAGTCCTCGTCCCGGACGGTCTTCCCTTCCTTGTAGCGCCAGTGGGCGGCGATCCCGTACTCCGCCACCTGGTGCATCTGCCAAGTCCGGATCTGGATCTCCACCGGCGCCCCCCTGTTCCCCATCACCGTGGTGTGGAGGGACTGGTACATATTGGACTTTGGCACCGCGATATAATCCTTGAACCGGCCCGGGATCGGTTTCCAAAGGGTATGCACCACCCCCAGAACCTCATAACAATCCTGGATCGTGTCGACCAGGACCCGCAAAGCCAACAGGTCGTAGATCTCGGAGAACTCCTTGTTCTGGTTGACCATTTTCTGATAGACGCTGTACAGGTGTTTGGGGCGCCCCTGGATGTCGGCTTTCAGATTCATCGCCCGCAGGTGTTCGTCCAGGATCCGGATGTTCTCCTCGATCTCCCGCTCCCGTTCGGATCTTTTCTGGGCCACCATCTCCACCAGTTCGTAGTATTTCTCCGGTTCAAGACAGTGGAAGGCAATATCCTCCAGCTCCCACTTCATCCGGTAGACCCCCAACCGGTGGGCCAACGGGGCATATATGTCAAGCGTCTCCCGGGCGATCCGCTTCTGGCGCTCCACGGGGAGATAACGCAAAGTCCGCATGTTATGCATCCGGTCGGCCAGTTTAATCAGGATCACCCGGACGTCTTTGGCCATCGCCAAAAACATCTTCCGCAGGTTCTCCACTTGTTGTTCCTGTTTGTTCTGGAAAACAATCTTGCGCAGCTTGGTGAGACCGTCGACCAGGGCGGCAACTTCGCTCCCAAATTCATTGCTGATCTCCTCCAAACTGACGGCCGTGTCTTCCACCACATCATGGAGGAGCGCCGCTATGATGGAAGTGGGATCGAGGCCCAACTCTTCCACCAAAATATGGGCCACCGCCAAGGGGTGATTGATGTAGGCTTCGCCCGAATCGCGCAACTGTCCCTTATGGGCTGTTTTGGCAAATTCGTAAGCCCGCCGGATCTCCGCCTTCGCTTCCGGGCTGAATTTATCTGCTTTCTGTAACAAATCATCAATCGTCATACGGTTTCACCTGTCAACTGACTTCCGGAAGTTTCAGATCTTTCAACACCAGCTGAAGCTGGTTGTTCCAATCATTTTCCGCGAGGTTAAAAGCCAAATCCAAACATTCCGCCCCGGCCAGCTCCTCCGTAAGTGCGCCGAAATTAAAACCAATCGCCTCACACGTCACCGCCTGGTTCCCGACTTTCAGTTTTAAGTGCTTGGCGTCTTTGCCCACACCCCAGCAGGCGAAAAGGTTGACCCCGCGGCACGCGAAGACCGGTTCGGGGTTGCCTTCCCCGAAGGGAGCGAGCTGCGCCAGGTCATCCAGTAAACTTTTGGTCACCGCTTCCACCGGGATGACCTCCTCCACTTCCAAAGCGGGCGTCAACAGTTCGGGCGTAAGCCGGGCCTCCGCCACCGCCAAAAAGGCCGCCGTAAAATCGGCCAAATGCTTCTTCTCCAGTTCAAGACCGGCGGCAAACTCATGCCCGCCAAAACGCTGCAGGTACCTGCTGCACTCGGACAGCGCGTTATAAAGATGAAATCCGGGAATACTCCGCCCCGAGCCTTTGGCCCGGTCCCCGTCGAAACTGAAAAGGATGGTTGGCCGGTGGTATTTCTCGGCCATTTTGGAGGCGACGATCCCGATCACGCCGGGATGCCACGGTCCGCCCAGGACGATCGCCTTTCCAAGGGGGCCGGCCGCCGCCAGGGCGTTCTCCGCTTCCTGGTAAACCTGTTCCTCAATCTGTTGGCGTTTCCGGTTCAAGGTTTCCAAGGAGGCAGCCAGTTTATGCGCCCGCCGCGGGTCCCCGTCCAGCAACAGCCGGAGAGCCTGTGCCGGATCGCCCAGGCGGCCGACGGCATTGAGCCGCGGCGCCAGAATATAACCGACATGGTAAGCGTTGACCGGTTTGCCGGCCAAACCGGCCTGGCTGAGCAAGGCCCGGAGACCGACGTTCTCCGTCCTGGCGATCTGCGCCAGACCTTCTTTCGCCAGGATCCGGTTCTCGCCCAGGAGCGGCACCACATCGGCAATGGTCCCCAAAGCCACCAAATCTATATTTTCCCATAAAACCGGTTCTAACTCGGGTTTTTTTGTCGCCAATCCCTGCAGCAGCTTGAAAGCGACCCCGACCCCGGCCAGCTCCGGGTAGGGATAACCGGGCGACAGTTTCGGGTTAATCAAAGCCGCCGCCGGCGGCAGCTGAACACCGGGTTCATGGTGGTCGGTCAGGAGCAGACGGACCCCTTCGGCGGCCAGGTAAGCCGCCTCGTCCAGCGCGGAGATGCCGCAATCCACCGTAACCACCAGGCGACACCCGTGTTTGATGGCTTTGGTGAGCGCCTGGCGGTGTAGCCCATAACCTTCCTCCAGTCTTTTCGGCAGGTAGTAAAGGATGTTCCCGTTGTTGTACGGGCGCAGCGTCCGCAAGAGGAGGGCAACCGCGGTGATCCCATCCACATCGTAGTCACCGTAAATCAGGATGCGTTCCTGTTGCTCCAGGGCAGCGGCGAGCAGCTCCACCGCCTCGGCCATTCCGTTGAGCAGAAAGGGCGACGGTAAATCAGCCCGGCCGCCCCGTAAAAAGAAGGCCACTTCGTCACGGGTGGTCAGCTTCCGGTTGGCCAGGAGCTTGGCCAGTAAAGGCGATAGTCCGAACTCGGCGACCACTTCGGGCGGAAGTTGCGCGTCGACCGCCCTAACCTTCCACTTCTTGGGCTGAATCGTCCACACCCCCAGCCGCGTTCTCCTTCGTGTCCGCGCCAACCGCGCCAATCTCCTCCGGTTTTCCCGTAGGGATATCCCCGGCCTCTTCGTTCCTTTCTCCTTTCCCCCGGCTCTGGTTCAGCGCCTTGAGCCGTTCGGTCGCCTGGTGGACCAAGCCGAGACTGCCCACCGCCACCGCACCGATTAAGAGAGAGAGCAGGATCACCAAAGCGAAAGAGGCCTCAAATTGCCACTTCAGAAAATAGATCGTCACCGGATAAGCGTTTTGCAACGCAAAGGTCGCCACCAGGACGGCAAAAACAAGCATCAGAATGAGCATAAATTGCATACGGCCACCTCCATGATTCGCCGTTCACTTTTCAGGGAAGGATTTAAAGATAAGACTTCGGCATGAAATGGGCATCTCCTCCCGTTTTCCCGCGTCCTTTTGCCGGAAACGCAAAACCAACCGGGTAAACGCAAAAAGCCCCATTAGCAAGAAACCCTCCCGTAAAAGGAAGGGTTTCGCCAAAACCGTAAGCTTATTTCCCTTTCGCCACCGCCAGGCGGCCGGTCGGCCCCTTGTTCTCCTCGGCGGTTTTCCAGATCGCCCAGAGCGGAGTGGCCAAGAAGGCGCTGGAATAAGTGCCCACCGTCAAGCCGATGAGGAGAGCGAGCATGAAATCGCGGATCGCCGGACTGCCGAAGAGATAAAGAGTTAAAACCGCCAGGATCGTGGAGAGCGAAGTATTCAAGCACCGCCGCAGGCTTTGCAGGAGGGAGAGATTGACGACCTCGTCATAGCTCTCCGTCCGTTGTTTGAACCGCATGTTCTCCCGGATCCGGTCGAAAAGAACGATCGTGTTGTTGATGGAATAACCAATGATCGTAAGCGCCGCCGCGACGAAGCTCAAATCAACCTCCTTGCCCAGGAGGGCAAAGACGCCGATAATGCAGAGCACATCATGGATCAACGCCAACAAACTAACCACGCCCGACTTGAACTCGAACCGGACGGCGATGTAGATAAGCATCAATACCCAGGCAATCAACACCGCATAAAAAGCGTTCAGCAACATCTCTTTCCCGATCACCGGCTCCACCTGGTTGATCTGTAAGGCGGAATCGGCTTCCAGTTGACCGAAGGCCGCCCCGAGGGCGCTAAGGATCTTTTCCTCTTCCTCCTGGGTAATAAAACGGGTTTGAATTAAAACGCCGTGTTTTTGCGTTCCGCTCTCCGCATCAAAATAACTGTAGGGTTGCGGCGGACTGAGCTCCAGATCCAAAGCCTGGATTTCCGGCGTGTCCAGTGCCGCCCAGACCTCCGCCGAGGTGACTTTTTCCGCAAGGGGGTAACGGATACTGGTTCCCCCGGTAAATTCAATCCCGAAGTTGAGTCCCTTCACCGCCCAAGCCACAATGCTCAACACCATGGCCGCCACGGAGACCAACACAAACTGTTTCTTGTATCTCATCAAATTCATCCGCTTCACCCCCTCACCACGTATTTTGCGAGAAACCGCTCCGGTGCTTTTTCAACCCAAATCGACAGGAATGTCTTGCTGACAAACAGCGCGGTAAACATACTGGCCAGGATACTGATGGAGAGGGTGACCGCAAACCCTTTCACCGCCCCGCTGCCAAAAGCGTACAACACAACGGCCGCGATCAAGGTTGTGATATTCGAGTCCAGAATGGTAACGTAAGCGCGGTCAAAACCGGCCTCCAAAGCGGAATGGATGCCCCTGCCCAAACGGACTTCATCCTTGATCCGCTCAAAGATAATCACGTTGGCATCCACCGCCATCCCGATCCCCAGGATTAAACCGGCAATCCCGGGCAGGGTGAGGACCCCGCGGAAAATGGCAATCGCACCGAGGACCAGAATCGCATAAATAACCAACGCCAGATCAGCGACGACCCCCATGCGCCCGTAAAAAGCAATCATCATGATGAAGACCAGAATAATGCCGAATACCCCGGCGATTAAACTCAATTTAACCGTTTCCGTCCCCAGGGTCGGTGCCACTTGGGTGGTCATGACGGAGCGCAGCGAAAGGGGTAGCGCGCCGGATTTCATTAAGATGGCGTAATCTTTAGCCTCTTGGAAGGTGACGCCCCTCCCCATCGAGATCTGGGCTTGACCGTTGGGAATCGGTTCGGAAATGATCGGTGCCATCAACATCTCTTCGTCCAAATAGATGGCAAGCACTTCGTTGACGTGCTCGGAGGTAATCTTCTCAAACAGGCGCGCCCCTTCCTTGCCGAAACGCAAGTTAATGACGGGAGCACCGGTCTCCTGGCTAAAGCCGGCCTGCGCCTCTTCCAGATCGCTCCCGTACATCACAATCTTACCGTCAAGGCGGAAGTTTAAGCGGCCTGTGGATTTGATCAGCCGTTCGGCCTCCTCTTGGGAACGGATCCCCGGGAGCTGCACTTCGATCCGCCCTTTGGTCTGGTCAAGACGGACCACCGTTTCGGACAGCCCGGAGGAGTTGATCCGGTTTTCAATAATCACTTTCGCCTGGTATAAGGCGTCCGCCGGGAAGTTGGCCGGGTCTTCCTGGACCGCCACGCGGATTACCGTGGGATCCGCCTGGTCAACGCCGACGTTGAGCTTTAACTTTTTCTCTTCAATCCCCGAACGCCAGGTCAGATTGGTCTTAATCACCCCGGCGGCCAGGACCTTCTGGGCTTCCGCCGCCGAAGCAAACTTTAGCGCCAGTCCTTCGTAACGGTTATTGTCATTGGCCATTCCTAACAAGCTGACGGCCGGTTCACCGACACCCAAACCAGCAACGGCTTTCTTGGCATATTTTTCAACCTCGGCTAACACCCGTTCCTCCACCCGGTAATCGGGGGCCAAAATAATTTCCATGCCCCCCTTCAGGTCCAAACCACGGCGGATCGGGTCGTTTCCCCGGAAAAACAACTGTTTTAAAGTCGGGCTAAAGATAGGAAGAATGGCATAGACCCCAACCGCAACAACCAGGATCAGAATGAACCATGTCTTCCGCCGTAAGTCCCGTCGCACTGGAACTCCTCCTTTTCCTTCCTAAAAAATAATTAATTTATTCACCGCATCTTAACGGGATCTTGTCCCGGCTTTCCTTTTCTCCTCATAGTAACGATCTACTTCTTTTTCGGCCTTGTTGCTGATCAAGGTAAAAAAGCCAAAAAAAAGGACCACCAAAAGCGTTACGACCAACGTTTCACCCACTGACGCTCCTCCTTCCTCTTTTGGACAACCTTAGTACATTATAAGCTTTTCTCCTCACGTTTGTCAATTTATAGTAACAAGAAGCTTCCGGCGATGGAGTAACTAATTGTCAACTTCCGCCTCCCTCCCCCCGCCGGTCGCCCGTACCTTCGCCAAATAATAAAAAAAAGACTTTACTACAATAAGTAAAGTCTATTTTTCTTGTCTGGAGCGGGAAACGGGACTCGAACCCGCGGCATTCAGCTTGGAAGGCTGACGCTCTACCACCTGAGCTATTCCCGCACGTTTTAACAACAATTAATTATAATTGATCAGCAAAACCCCTGTCAAGAGGATTCTTTTTATGACTGGTCGGGGTGCAGGGATTTGAACCCTGGGCCTTCTGCTCCCAAAGCAGACGCGCTGCCAAGCTGCGCTACACCCCGTTACAGCATATATAAGTATACGTCATTGGCCGCTTTCCGTCAAGGGCGCAATTTGATTTGGGCCGTTGGCCTATCCCATTCGCGCGCGCAGTACGCGGTACCCGCTTTTGATCGCCGCCGTCTCCGCCGCCGGAAAGATCCTTTGCAGCTCGCGCAGGTATGTTTTGGCCCCCTGGCTGGTCCGGATCACCGCCCACAACTGTCCCGCCGGCGCCAGAAAGTCCCGGGCCTCTGTAAAAAGCCGCAGCACCGTTTCTTTCCCGGCCCGGAGCGGGGGGTTGATCGCCACCAGATCAAAGCGGAAACCGGTCGCATAAAGATCCCGCCACGGTTCAAAACCGTCACCCTGCCTGATGAGGACATTCGTAATCCCGTTGAGGGCCGCATTTTCATTGGCCAACTCCGTCGCCCGCCGGTTCAAGTCGCTCATGTAAACCTGAACTGCCGGGAGCTCCCGGGCCATGGTCAGCCCGATGGGACCGTAGCCGCAGCCCAAATCCAGAGGGGCCCGCACGCCCGCGAGGTCAAGACTTTCCACCAGGATTTTCGTCCCCAAATCCAGCCGGTCGCGGGAGAAGACACCGGCATCGGTCTTGAGGCGGAGCGCATTACCCCGGAGGGTGACCGTAATCTCCCGCGGTTGATGGGCCGATCCGGGTTCCACTGTAAAGTAATGTTCCGTCATGAACAATAGCCCCTTTTTCCTTTCTTGCCTACCGGTTCTTTTCTTAGCCTTCCCCGGTTTGGTTTCCTTCTTTACTTTTCTCTTTGTTCTCCTTTTTCCGAAGCCGGGATTAAAAAGCCGGATTACGGCAAAAGACAGGAACCTTGACCCGCGGCGCTTCCTTATTCCTGATTCCCGGGCCAAGGTTAAAAAGAGCCCGGAAGTGCTCCGGGCTCCGCCAACGACAAAGCTCGATTAAAATAAATGTTGGCCATAATAGACGATTAAACGTGCTTCGGCAAAACTGGAAACCAGGAGAAAGAGCAGGCCGAAGATGAACACTTCCTTTGTATCACCGGCCAACCGCGGCCACGCCCAAAATCTCCCCTCTTTTTTCCAGGCGCCGTCCGTAAAGGAGCTGGTCTGCAGCCAGGTCCAGTCCACCGTGGAGGCCAAGAGTAAAGCGTAGGAAAACCAGACCCAGATCCCGAAACGGAGGAAAGTAACCAGTGCCCCCACCCGGACTAAACCTTGCGCCGGATAGGGGTAGGAATTGGTCCCCACCACCAGTCCGGTGAGGAACGAATAAAACAAAAAGTAGAACAGGGCTAAAGAAAACCGGCCCACCTTGAAACGGTTCAAGAAGAGAACAAACAAGAGCGCAAAGAAGAAATAATGAGCAAAGACTTTCACCGTCACGAACAGAACATTTCCCCAGGTTCCAAAGGATTCCTCCGTACTGATCTCCCACTTGAAGAGTTTGAAGGTTTCGCCCAGGCGGTCGGCCCACCACGTCCCGATTGTCTCCGAACCTTTAACCCCGAAGATCTTGTCCACCAGCCAGGTATTTTTCAGAAAACCTTCCGGGAGCAAAAAGTAGCCGATTACCCACGCCACGACAAAAAGAAGTAGGCCGCAAAGGAGATAACCGCCGACTCTGCGATAAACATCCTCACTGAAAACTAACTTGCCAAGGAAACCAAGGGGATGTTTTTGCGCTTTACTTTGAGCATTGTTTGCCAATTTCAAATTAACCTCCTTCTCTTACTGGAATCCCTTTCGCTCCTTCGTTGCACTACTGCGTGATAACGAAGGGGCCAAGGGTTAGGTTCCCTTTTTCCCTGCCAACCGGTTGTTTTTTTTTTGGATGATTTCTATTCATAATGGGGATTAGAACGAAAACAGGCGAGCGGTTTCCTTTAAACTATTCTTAATTCTATAAATATAACTAACCCAACACAAATTATACAACAACCGCATCGCAATCACAAGGAAATAATGGAATTTTACTTGTCGATGCCGACGGCCCTCCGCCTCTTCGCTCCGGCCGGCCACCCGCCACCGCTTTTTAAACCGATTTTAACAGTACCAACCCTAAAGACAAGGGGTTCTTGTCTTGACAGCTTTCCGTAAATTTGTTACTCTAAGTATCGGGATTAAGCGTTTTACTTTTCACAATTGAATAAGCCACTCGTATAATCTCAGGAATATGGCCTGAAAGTTTCTACCAGATAACCGTAAATTATCTGACTACGGGGGAAAGTGCGCCTAGGGTTCCGCCGCGCAGCGGGCAGGTCCAAGTGGCGCAGGCACTTTGTGCTACACCGAAGGGATAAAAGCCCAGCCGGGTAGGTTTCACTCCACTGACCTACTTGGCTGGGCTTTTAGTTATTAGCCCTGCCGCGCAACGAAGCGCCGGCCAGATTTAAGAGATAATGGTTGGTCAAAAGGTTATCATACACAATAGTAAGAAAACCGAGAAATCAAGGAGGGGCTGGAATGGGAGAAAAACCTGTGGTTGGTATTGTCATGGGCAGTGATTCCGATTTACCGGTAATGAGCACGGCCGCCGCGGTGCTGGAAGAATTCGGGGTGGCTTACGAAATCACGGTGATCTCGGCCCACCGTACCCCGGACCGGGCGGAAACCTACGCCAAAAGCGCGGCCGACCGCGGCCTACGGGTGATCATTGCCGGCGCGGGTGGTGCCGCCCATTTGGCCGGGGTGATTGCCGCTTATACCGAGCTTCCGGTGATTGGCGTGCCGGTGCTTGGTAAGGCCTTGGACGGTGCCGACGCCCTTTATTCCATGGTCCAGATGCCGCCGGGGATTCCCGTGGCAACCGTGGCGATCAACGGCGCGAAAAACGCCGGCCTCCTGGCGGTGGAGATTCTAGGGGTCGCCGACGAAACTTTCCGCCGGAAAATCCAAGAGTACAAACGAAAACTCGCCCAGGAGGTCGAGGCCAAAGCCGCCCGGTTGGAAACCATCGGGTGGCGGGCGTACCTGGCGGAGAAGGATAAAAAATAAATTCCCATCAATACCGGTGAAACAGCCAATAAATACCGAGGTGAGAAGGGATGATTGAACGTTACAGCCGGCCGGAGATGGCGGCCATTTGGACACTGGAAAACAAGTTCCGGAAATGGCTGGAGATCGAGATCTACGCCTGCGAAGCCTGGGCGGAGCTGGGCGTGATCCCCAAAGCAGCGGTGGAACGAATCCGGGCGAACGCCACCTTTTCCGTGGAGCGGATTTTAGAGCTGGAAGCGGTAACCCGCCACGATGTGGTCGCCTTTACCCGCTGTGTGGCGGAGAGCCTGGGGGATGAATCGAAGTACCTCCACTACGGGCTCACCTCCTCCGACGTGGTGGATACGGCTTTGGCCGCCCTCATGACGGAAGCCGCCGATCTCCTCCTGGCCGACATGAAAAGACTGATCGCCGCCTTGACCGAAAAGGCCCGGGCGCACAAATATACTTTGATGATGGGGCGGACCCACGGCGTGCACGCCGAACCCACCACTTTCGGCTTGAAGATGGCTCTTTATGTGGCCGAGTTCCAGCGGAACCTGGACAGGCTGGAGCGGGCCCGGGCGACCATCGCTTACGGCAAAATCTCCGGAGCGGTGGGCACCTTTGCCAACATCCCGCCCTTTGTGGAAGAGTATGTCTGTAACAAACTGGGGCTGAAGCCGGCTCCCATCTCCACCCAGATCCTGCAGCGGGACCGGCATGCCGAGTTCATGACCACCCTGGCCATTGCCGCCGGGACCTTGGACAAGCTGGCCACTGAGATCCGCGGCCTCCAGAAAACCGAAACCCGCGAAGTGGAAGAGCCCTTTTACACCGGGCAGAAGGGTTCGTCGGCCATGCCCCATAAACGCAACCCGGTGAGCTGTGAACAGATCAGCGGCCTCGCCCGGGTGGTCCGGGCCAACGCCATGGCCGCGCTGGAAAACATGGCCTTATGGCACGAGCGGGACATCTCCCACTCCTCGGTGGAACGGGTGATCATCCCGGACAGCACACTCCTTCTGAATTATATGTTGAACAGTATGACCCGGATCATCACCGATCTCCATGTCTACCCCGAAAACATGCGGCGGAACATGGAACGCAGCCTGGGATTGACCTATTCCCAGCGGGTCCTCCTCACGCTGATCAATAAAGGCCTGAAACGGGAGGCCGCCTACGACTTGGTCCAAAAGCATGCCATGCGGGCCTGGGCGGAACAAATCCCGTTTTTATCTTTGCTCAGCGCCGATCCGGAGGTCACCGCCGTTCTCAGCCCGGAAGAACTGACCGCCTGTTTTGATCCGGGTTACCATTTGGCGCACATTGATGAGATCTTCGCCCGCGTGGGTATTTAACGCACAGAAAAAGTTACGGAAAGGAGTTGGTGCCCCATCGAGAAAAAAGCTTTGCTCTATGAAGGAAAGGCCAAACGGATTTACGCCACCGACGATCCGGATCTCCTGATTGCGGAGTACAAGGATGACGCTACGGCCTTTAACGGCCTAAAAAAAGGGGTAATTGCCAATAAGGGGATCCTCAACAACAAAATCTCCGCTTTCTTCTTCACCTTACTGGCGCAGTCCGGCGTGGAAAGCCATTTCGTCAAGCTGCTTTCCGACCGGGAGATGTTGATTAAGCGGGCGGAGATCATCAAAGTGGAACTAGTCGTGCGGAATATCGCCGCCGGCAGCCTCGCTAAACGCCTGGGGCTGGAGGAAGGGTGGGTTCTCCCCCGCCCGGTAGTGGAATTCTACTACAAGGACGATGCCTTGGGCGACCCCTTCATCAATGAAGACCACATCGCCGTCTTGGGGCTGGCCACGGCGGAACAGGTCAAGTTCATGGCCGCCCAGGCCCTGATGATTAACGAAATCCTCACCGCTCACCTGAAAACCTGCAACGTGATTCTGGTCGACTACAAACTGGAGTTTGGGCTCCACCACGGCAAGGTCCTGCTCGCGGATGAAATTTCTCCTGATACCTGCCGTTTCTGGGAGGCAACCACCAAGGAGAAACTGGACAAAGACCGTTTCCGCCGCGATCTGGGCGGGGTCGAAGCGGCCTACCAAGAGATTTATAAAAGACTAACAGGAGGCGAACAGTAATGTGGCGTGCCGAAATTAAAGTCTTGCTCAAAAAGAGCGTCCTGGATCCCCAAGGCCGGGCGGTGGAAAAGGCTTTGGCTTCTCTGGGTTACAACAATGTCAACCGGGTGCGGATCGGCAAGTATTTGGAAGTAACCGTCGCCACCCCCGACCGGGCTGCCGCGGAAGCCCAGGTCCGGGAGATGTGCGCCCGTTTGCTGACCAACCCGGTAATCGAGGATTACACCTTTACCCTGGTGGAGGTAGAAGCATGAAATTCGGCGTGATTGTCTTCCCCGGCTCCAACTGTGATCTGGACGCCTATCATCTGGTCCGCGATGTCCTGGGCGCCCCGGTCGAGTATATCTGGCACGCGGAACAAACGGTCGCCGGTTTTGACTGCCTGATTTTGCCCGGCGGTTTCTCCTACGGTGACTACCTCCGCTGCGGCGCCATCGCCCGTTTCTCCCCGGTGATGCCGGCGGTGGTCGATTTTGCCCGCCGCGGCGGGCTGGTGCTGGGGATTTGCAACGGTTTTCAGATCCTGACCGAGGCCGGGCTCTTGCCGGGCGCCCTTTACGCCAACACCAGCCTGCAATTCCGCTGCCGCGACACCATCCTCCGGGTGGAAAACAACGACACTCCCTTCACCCGGGGACTTTCCCCGGGCCAGCTCCTTTCCATCCCCATCGCCCACGGCGAAGGCAACTATTATGTGGACCCCGCCACGCTGGAACGGATGGAAGCCAAGGGGCAGATTGTCTTCCGCTACGCCGACCGGGACGGCCGGATCACCCCCGACGCCAACCCCAACGGCTCGGTGGGGAACATCGCCGGGGTCTGCAACGAGACACGGAATGTTTTAGGGATGATGCCCCACCCGGAACGGGCCGGCGAGGCCCTGCTCGGCTCCACCGACGGGCTTTTGCTTTTTAAATCGATTCTTGAATATTGGGAGGGTTGCCGATGAAACCGGAAGACTGGCGCAGGATTGGCCTCCGTGACAATGAGTATGAGATGATTCTCCGTATTTTAGGCCGGGAACCGAACCAGGTGGAACTGGGCATGTTCGGGGTCATGTGGTCAGAACATTGCGCTTACAAACACTCCAAGGCGGTCCTAAAGACCTTCCCCACCA
Source organism: Capillibacterium thermochitinicola (assembly GCF_013664685.1). Classification (NCBI taxonomy): domain Bacteria; kingdom Bacillati; phylum Bacillota; genus Capillibacterium; species Capillibacterium thermochitinicola. Next base: position 97,232 of record NZ_JAAKDE010000010.1, on the reverse strand, counting down.
CCGGACCGCGGGTGCTGCAAGGTCCCGGCGAAAACGCCGGCATTGTCGAGATCGGGGACGGCCTGGCTGTCTGTTTTAAAATCGAATCCCACAACCACCCCTCGGCCATCGAACCCTACCAAGGGGCGGCCACCGGGGTGGGCGGAATTATCCGGGATATTTTTACCATGGGCGCGCGGCCCATCGCCCTCCTTGACTCCCTCCGCTTCGGGACCCTGGATGACCCCAGAGTCCGCTATCTCTTCAGCGGGGTGGTGGCCGGGATCGCCGGGTACGGCAATTGCATCGGCATCCCGACCGTCGCGGGCGAAGTCTACTTTGACCCCTGTTATCAGGGAAACCCCCTGGTCTGCGTCATGTGTGTCGGGCTGATCGAAAAGGATAAGATCCGTTTGGGGAAAGCCACCGGCGTCGGCAACCTGGTGATTCTGGCCGGCGCCCCCACCGGTCGCGACGGGATGCACGGCGCCAGCTTTGCCTCGGAAGAATTGAGCGAAGCCTCGGAGGAAAAACGCCCAGCCGTGCAGGTCGGCGACCCCTTCATGGAAAAACTCCTCCTCGAGGCCTGCCTGGAGTTGATCGAAAGCGGTGACCTGGAGGGGATCCAAGACTTGGGCGCCGCCGGTCTGACCTGCGCCGTTTCCGAAATGGCCAGCCGCGGCGGAACGGGGATGGAGATTGAACTGGCCAAGGTGCCCTGCCGCGAAGAAGGGATGACCCCCTACGAAATTATGATCGCCGAATCCCAGGAACGGATGCTGATGGTGGTCACGCCGGAAAAAGAAGCAAGGGTACACGCCGTCTTTCAGCGGTGGGGACTGACCTCCACCACCATCGGCCGGGTCACCGCCGACGGTTTACTCCGCATCAAGATGCACGGTCAAGTGGTGGCCGAGGTGCCCGCCCGCAGTTTGGCCGAGGACAGCCCCGTCTATTACCCGGCCTCCGCCAAACCGGCCTATCTGGAGCAGACCGCCGCGTTAGACCTTGCCGCCATCCCCCAGCCGGCGGACTTCGCCCAGGTGCTCCTGAAACTCCTGGCTACGCCCAACCTGGCCAGCAAGGAAGGGGTTTGGCAGCAGTATGACTATATGGTCCGCACCTCCACCGTGGTCCGGCCCGGGTCGGACGCGGCCGTCCTCCGCATCCGGGGGACCCAAAAAGCCCTGGCCATGACCACCGATTGCAATGCCCGCTATGTTTACCTTGATCCTTACGTCGGCGGCCAAATCGCCGTGGCCGAAGCCGCCCGCAATGTGGTTTGCAGCGGCGCCGAACCCCTCGCCATCACCGACTGCCTCTGTTTCGGCAATCCAGAGAAACCCGAAATTTTCTGGCAATTCCGCCAGGCGGTGGAGGGGATCAGCGCGGCCTGCCGCAGCTTGGAAACGCCCGTGACCGGCGGCAACGTCTCCTTTTACAATGAAACGAAAGGGGAGGCCATCTACCCCACCCCCGTCATCGGGATGGTCGGTCTTTTGCCCGATGTCACCAAAGTTTGCACCCTCTCTTTCAAGGCCGCCGGGGACCTCATTGTCCTCCTGGGAGAGAGCTTTGATGAACTGGGCGGCAGTGAATATCTGGCCGTGATCCACGGCCGCGTGCAGGGAAAACCGCCGGCTTTGGACCTGGCGAAGGAAAAAGCCCTCCACCGGGTGGTGCTGGCCGCCATCAGGCAGGGACTGGTCCATTCCGCCCATGACCTGGCTGAAGGTGGACTGGCGGTGGCGGTCGCCGAATGTCTCTTCGCCCAGGAGATCGGGTCCCGGCTTGAGCTGGCCACTAACGGGCTCCGCCTGGACAGCCTCCTCTTCGGGGAATCCCAGTCCCGGGTGGTGCTGTCCCTGCCCCCGGACAGCCTCCCGGCCCTCCAGGAACTGGCCGCCAGGGAAGGAGTTCCCTGCCAGGTAATTGGCCGGACCGGCGGGGACCGGTTCCAAATTTACGTCGATGGCGCAAAGCTTGTGGACCTGCCGGTCGCCCAATTAAAGTCCGTTTGGCAGGGGGCGATTCAATGTTAAGTTACACCGATCCGCGCAAGGCGGATAAAATGACGGAAGAATGCGGTGTTTTCGGCCTTTACGCTCCTGGCAGCCCGGTGGCCCGCCTCACCTACTACGGTCTCTATGCCCTCCAGCACCGGGGACAGGAAAGTGCGGGCATTGCCGTGGCCGACGGTGAAACGATCACCGGGGAAAAAGGGATGGGCCTCGTGGCGGATGTTTTCCCCGACACCGGTAAGCTGGACCAGATGAAAGGCGATCTGGCCGTGGGACATGTCCGCTATTCCACTTGCGGCGCCAGCGCACCGGTTAATGCCCAACCCCTTGTGGTCCGGTACCGTAACGGAGCGCTGGCCATTGCCCACAACGGGAATTTGATCAACGGCCGCCTCCTCCGGCAGCAGTTGGAAGCGGAAGGTTCCATCTTTCAGACCACCACCGACAGTGAGATCATTGCCCATCTGGTGGCCCGTTCCGGGGAGAAAGAGCTGACGGCGGCACTCAAAAAAACCTTGCCGCAATTGGAAGGGGCCTATGCCTTTATCCTGATGACGCCGGATCAACTAATCGGGATCCGCGATCCCCATGGCATTCGCCCCTTATCCCTGGGGAAAACCGCCAGCGGCTACGTCCTGGCCTCCGAAACCTGTGCCTTTGACCTCATCGGGGCCCAATTCCTCCAGGACCTGAAGCCGGGGGAAATGGTGATCATCGACCGGCATGGATTACGTTTCGAGCGGTTTGCCCCGCCGGCAGAACCTGCCATGTGTATCTTTGAATTCATCTATTTCGCCCGGCCCGACAGTAACTTGCTCGGCAAGAACGTCCACCTGGTCCGGAAGCGGATGGGCCGGCGACTGGCCCGGGAACATCCGGTTACCGCCGACCTGGTCACCGGGGTGCCCGATTCCTCCCTCTCCGTCGCCTCCGGGGTGGCGGAAGAGCTTGGTCTCCCCTTGGAGATGGGCTTCGTCAAAAACCGTTACATTGGCCGTACCTTCATCCAACCCTCCCCGGAAATGCGCGCCCTGGGCGTCCAGCTCAAGTTGAATCCGGTCCGGCAGATCGTGGCCGGAAAACGGGTCGTCATGGTGGACGATTCGATTGTCCGGGGAACCACTTCCCTCCGGATTGTGGAAATGCTGCGGAAAGCCGGGGCCAAAGAAGTCCATGTCCTGATCAGTTCCCCGCCGGTCATTGCCCCTTGCTACTACGGACTGGACATCTCTTCTTCGTCGGAGCTGATTGCCGCCCGGATGAGCATTCCGGAGATCACCCGGGAGATTGGTGCCGATTCCCTCGGCTTTTTAAGTGAAGAAGGCCTGCTGGCCGCGGTGGATCTCCCGGAGGAAGGCTTTTGCCGGGCCTGCTTCAACGGCTGTTACCTGGTAAAACCCCCGGAGGACCGGGAGGCGCCCAATTGGTCCGGTGCACAAAAGAACAGGAGGTGTCAGAGCGTTGGGCTACACCTATAAAGAGGCCGGGGTCGACATCGACGCCGGCAACGAGGCGGTGCGCCTCATGAAAAAACACGTGCGGACGACCTACCGGCCGGAGGTTTTGACCGAGATCGGCAGCTTTGGCGGGCTCTTTGCTTTAAGCAAAAATTACCGGGATCCGGTTTTGGTCTCCGGCACCGACGGGGTCGGGACCAAACTGAAGATTGCCTTTCTGATGGATAAACATGATACCGTCGGCCAGGACGCCGTGGCGATGTGTGTAAACGACATTATTGTCCACGGCGCCGAACCGCTCTTTTTCCTGGATTACCTGGCCGTCGGCAAACTCGATCCGGAGCAGGTGGCGGTGATCGTCAGCGGCATCGCCGCGGGTTGCCGCCAAGCAGGCTGTGCCCTGATCGGGGGAGAAACCGCCGAAATGCCCGGCTTTTATCCCGTTGGCGAATACGACCTGGCCGGCTTTGCCGTCGGGGTGGTGGAACGGAACAAAATTGTCGACGGGCGCCAGGTCAAAGCCGGTGACGTGGTGATTGGCCTCCCCTCCACCGGCCTGCACAGCAACGGCTATTCCCTGGCCCGCAAAGTGCTCCTGGAGAAAGCGGCCTACCGCCCCGACACTTACCTGCCGGAGCTGGGCAAAACCCTGGGGGAGGAACTCCTGACCCCGACCAAAATTTATGTGAAATCCATTCTCCACCTGCTGTCCCAGGTCCAAGTCGGGGGCATGGCCCATATCACCGGCGGCGGTCTACCGGAGAACCTCCCCCGCTCACTCCCGCCGGGTCTAGGCGTCCAACTGAAGAAAGACGCCTGGACGGTGCCGCCCGTCTTTACTTTAATCCAAAAACTGGGCGCGGTCCCGGAAGCGGAGATGTACCGCACCTTCAACATGGGCATCGGGTTTGCCTGCCTCATCGCGCCGGAGGAAGCCGAAAAGGCCTGTGCGTTGCTGGCCGAAACCGGCGAACACCCGCTGATCATCGGCCAAGTGGTCAACGGTGCCGGCGTTCGCCTGGAATAACCGGCACAAGGAGGTTCGAGGATGAAAAGGATTGCGGTTTTAGTCTCCGGCAACGGCAGCAACTTGGAGGCCATCATCAACGCCATCAACACGGGCCGGATCACCAACGCCAAGATCGTCGTGGTGGTCAGTGACAAGGAGGAGGCCTATGCGCTGGTCCGGGCAGAAAAACACAAGATCCCCAGCCACGTCTTTCGCCGTCAAGACTATCCTTCCCGCGAAGCCTATGACCGCGCCATGATCGCCTTCCTGCAGGAAAAACAGGTTGACCTGGTGGTGATGGCGGGCTTTATGCGTTTGGTCACGCCCGAGTTTGTCGCCGCTTTTCGCCACCGGATTATGAATATCCACCCCTCCCTCTTACCTGCTTTCCCCGGTACCCGCGGCGTCGCCGACGCCTTGGCCTACGGGGTTAAAGTGACCGGCTGTACCGTCCATTTTGTCGATGAAGGGATGGACACGGGGCCGATCATTCTACAGGAAGCCATCCCCGTCCGGCCGGATGATACTGTCGAAAGCTTGCAAGCACGGATTCACACCCTTGAACACCGTCTTTATCCGCAGGCCATTGACCTGTGGGTTCGGGGAAAGATCAAAATCATTGGAAGAAGGTGTTTCATCGATGAGCAAGAAACTGGCCTTGCTTAGCGTCTCGGATAAAACGGGTCTGGTGGAGTTTGCCCGCGGCTTGGTGGCGCAAGGATATACCCTTGTCTCCACCGGCGGTACCCAGCGGACACTGGCCGAAGCGGGGCTCCCGGTGCAGAGCGTCTCCGAATTGACCGGTTTTCCCGAGATTCTTGACGGCCGGGTCAAGACCCTCCATCCCAAGATCCACGGGGGCCTGCTCGCCCGCCGCGAGCTGGAAAAGCACCGCCGCCAGATGGCAGAGCACGGCATTCTCCCCATTGACCTGGTCGTCGTCAACCTCTATCCCTTTGCCGCCACCGTCGCCAAAGCCGGGGTGACCCTCGAAGAAGCCATCGAAAATATCGACATTGGCGGGCCGACCATGGTCCGGGCCGCCGCCAAAAACTACCGCCATGTCGCCATCGTCGTTAATCCCGCCCGCTACCAGGCAATCCTGGCGGAATTGGCGGAGAAAGGCACCATCAGCGAAGAGACCCGGTTTGCCCTGGCCGTGGAGGCCTTTAACCATACCGCCTATTATGATGCGATGATCGCCCGGTGGCTGGCGCAGCAGACCCAAAGTGCGCCCCTGTTCCCGGCGACCCTGGTTCTCCCCTTCGAAAAGGCCGAAGAACTCCGTTACGGAGAGAATCCCCAGCAACAGGCGGCTTTTTACCGCGAACCACAGGCCAAACCGGGAACGGTGGCTACCGGCAAGCAATTACACGGCAAAGCCCTGTCCTTTAATAACCTGAACGATCTAAATGCCGCCTGGGAACTGGTCCTCGAGTTCGACGAACCGGCCGCCGCGGCCGTCAAGCATACCAACCCTTGTGGCGTTGCCATCGGCGAGGACCTTTATTCCGCTTTTCTCCGCGCCTACGAAAGCGACCCGGTCTCCATCTTCGGCGGCATCGTAGCGGTCAACCGTCCCCTGGACGGGCGTACCGCGGAAAAACTGGCGGAGATTTTTCTTGAGGTCATCGTCGCCCCGGCCTATAGCGCCGAAGCCCTCGCCATCCTGACCCGGAAAAAGAATCTGCGCCTGTTGGAGATCCCCTTACCGGAGAAACGGGAGACCATCGACCTGAAAAAGGTCTCCGGCGGCCTGCTCCTGCAAACCCTGGATACATCAACAATCAGTGCGGAAGGCTGGCGGACGGTGACCACGAAAGAACCCACCCCCGCACAGTTGGCGGACATGGTCTTCGGGATGAAAGTGGTGAAACATGTGAAGTCCAACGCCATTGTCCTGGTGAAAAACGGACAGACCATCGGGATCGGGGCCGGACAGATGAACCGGGTGGGGGCCGCCCAGATCGCCATTAACCAAGCCGGAGCCAAAGCGGCCGGCAGTGTCCTCGCCTCTGATGCGTTCTTTCCCTTCCGGGACACGGTTGACGTCGCCGCCGCGGCGGGCGTGGCCGCCATTGTGCAACCGGGCGGTTCGGTCAAGGACGAGGATTCAATCGCCGCCTGCAATGAACAGGGCCTGGCCATGGTCTTTACCGGCACCCGTTATTTTAAACACTGAAAAGAACTGGTGCGGAACTGTTTAAATTCCCTTGGAAATAAAAAAACTCCCTGGCAGGGACGGAACAACGCCGCGTGTTCGTGCAGAGGAAGGAGGAGAAAGATGCGGGTTTTAATTGTGGGCAGCGGGGGACGGGAGCATGCGCTGGCCTGGAAGATTAAACAGAGCCCGCTGGTGCGTGAAATTTTCTGTGCCCCCGGCAACGCCGGGATCGCCCACCTTGCCCGGTGCGTCCCGCTTGCCGCTGATGATATCGAAGCGCTGTTGGGTTTCGCCCGTGAGCGCCGGATCGACCTGACAGTGGTGGGGCCGGAAGCGCCCCTCGCCGCCGGGATTGTCGACCGTTTTCAAGCGGAGGGCCTGGCCATCTTCGGCCCCGTCAAAGCCGCCGCCCAGTTGGAAGCCAGTAAGGTCTTTGCCAAACAATTGATGGCCAAATACCGGATTCCAACGGCCGAAAGCCGGACCTTTACCACCGCGGAAGAAGCTTGCGCTTACATCCGGGAAAAAGGGGCCCCGCTTGTAATCAAAGCTGATGGACTGGCCGCCGGAAAAGGGGTGGTCGTCGCCGCCACCGTCGGCGAAGCCGAAGCCGCGGTCCGCCGGATGCTGGTCGACCAGGAGTTTGGGGCGGCCGGCCGCCAGATCGTCATTGAAGAGTATCTGCGCGGTGAAGAACTGACGTTATTGGCGTTTACCGACGGGACAACGATTGTCCCCATGGTGGCAGCGCAAGACCATAAAGCGGTCTATGACAATGACACCGGCCCCAACACCGGCGGGATGGGGGCCTATTCGCCGGTGCCCCTCCTCACCCCGGAACTGCAACAACAGATCGAAACGGAGATCTTACGCCCCACCATCAACGGCCTGCGCCAAGAAGGCATTGTTTACCAGGGTGTACTCTATGCCGGGCTGATGATTACGGCGGATGGGCCCAAAGTCCTGGAGTACAACGCCCGGTTTGGCGACCCGGAATGCCAGGTCATTCTGCCCCGCCTGCAAAGCGACCTCATTCCGATCATCCAGGCCATCATCGACCGGCGCCTGACGGAGCAAACCATCACCTGGCATGATCACCATACGGCTTGTGTGGTCATGACTTCCGGCGGTTACCCGGGGCCATATGCCACCGGGAAACGGATCACCGGTCTGGAGCAGGTCGCCGCCATGCCTGACGTTTATGTTTTTCACGCCGGGACGGCATTCCAAGGCGAAGACTTGGTCACGGCCGGCGGGCGGGTACTCGCCGTCACCGCCTGGGGGAAGACCCGCCAGGACGCCTTGGATAAAGCCTACCAAGCCGTCCGCACCATCCATTTCGACGGCGCCCACTACCGGACCGACATCGGACGGCGCGGTAGCCGCCTGACCTGAACGGCACCAGAAAGCACTCTACACCCGCTCCGGCTTTACCGTCCCCAAAAGAGCGCACAGACCAAAACCGGTAGTAAAGCCAAGCACAAAAGCCAAGTAAAGGCCAGGCAGGAGCATGCCGAACCTATCGGAGCTTGCCGGAACCACCGGTGGGGGCCAGAATACCTACAAGCAAAATTAAACGTGCCCAAAGGGCACGCTTTTTTCATCTTTCATTTTTTATATCGATACGCCAGGTCGCGTTAATTTTAAAGCCATATTAGAGTATTTTCTAATTAGTTCGTTCGTTAGTCTGCTCGTTAGTCCGCCCGTTGGCCCGCTCGCTCAGCGCCCGCATAATGCTCTCCGTCAGGCCCAAACCCGGATTCTGCGCCAACTCCTTGGCGAGGTACTCCGCAAACATGCCGCGGAAAAAATCACCCTGGACGCCCTGACCGAACAGGCCGGTATTACCCTGCATCACTTCCACCATCTTTTGAAGGAGGATGGCCTCAAATTCCCGGCACTTTTCCCGCAAGCGCTGCTCTTCATCGCTGGCCGCCGGTTGCGCCGTCCTGGCCGGCGGCGAAGTTTTCATGGCCGTCTGTCTTGTCTGGACCGTTTGCAAATCGATCTTCATCGCCTTTTCCCCTCTCAAACCCATCCCGCTTACCGGATCTCCAGAACGCCATACAAAGCCCCGGCCTGGTCGATGGCAATAATCAGATTGATGATATCCTGCGGGGTTGCCCCCACCGCATTTAAGGCCTGGACGATTTCGGCCAGGGAAGTCCCGGCGGGCAACGCCACCAGGGCACCGGGTTCGGCCGCCACTTCCAAGGACTCGTTGGTGGTGACCACCGTCTGACCGGCGGACAACGGGGACGGTTGGGACACCCTTTGCCCCGCGCTGATCCTTACTGTAATGTTGCCCCGGGTCACCGCCACCGGAGCAATGCGGACATTTTCATCAAAAACAATCGTCCCGGTCCGGGGGTTGACCACCACCCGTGCCGTCTGCTCTTGTGTGATCTGGATGTTTTCGATTGAAGCCACGAAACCCACCGGGTTCGACCGGTAAGCCTCGGGAATGGCCACCCGGACCTCCGCCTTGCTTTCGGCCACCGCCAGCTCCGCGCCCAAGTATGTGTTGATCGCCTGGGCCATCCGGCTGGCCGTCGAATAATCCGGGTTGGTCAGCACCCACCGTAAAGCATCACCCGGCCCCGCCTGCACCGGGACCGTATTCTCCACGATGGCTTGGACGAAACCAACCGTCGGCTGGTTCGTCGTCTGCCGGCTTCCCAGTCTGGTCTCGGCGGTGAAGCCGCCTACCACCACCGGCCCCTGGGCTACCGCATACACCCGCCCGTCAGCCCCCGTTAGGGGCGATTGCAGGAGAACTCCCCCCTGGAGACTTTTCGCGTCGCCAATGGAAGAGACGGTTACCTCCAACTCGTCCCCGTTCTGTTTATACATGGGCAAAGTGGCCGACAAGGCAACCGCAGCCACATTCCGGACCCGGATGTTCTCCCGGTCCACGGTAAAACCATGGTGAGCCAGGAAGTTCAGGACCATCTCCAGGGCAAAACCCTGGCTGCTGTCACCGGTCCCGTTCAAACCAACGACCAGACCAAACCCGGTCAACTGGTTCGGCCGGTCTTCGACCAGACGGGCCACGTCTTTGATCCGGACCGCCACGCCCCCCGCCTCTTGGGCCGAAGCGGCCGGGGCCAGAAGAAAGATGATAAGCAAGATCAACAAAAAGGGACAACAGGCCAACCAACACTGCCGCTTATTCCTTTGTCCCAAAATAATCACCTCACGTCCCCTAGAACAACCACTCAAAAGCACGGGTCAAGAGTCCTTTCTGGGTCGCATAATCATTCCCCACGTAGTCGATCTTCGCCTCGGCGACATAAGTGGAGAGGACCGTATTGTTCCGGCCCACATCTTCCGGCCGGACCACGCCGCTGAAAGTCAACCGTTGGAGATCGCGGTTGACCATGATCTCTTTCGAGCCTTCAAAACAGAGATTGCCGTTGGCATCGATCGCAACAATCCTCACGGTTAGCTGGGCTTTCAAACTTCCGGCCTTATTCGTCCCTGTCGCCCCGTCATAGGAGGTACTAACGGACCCTTTCAAGTAGGGAAGAAGGTCGGTCAGTAAGCCGGCTCCCGGTCCCACTACGATTGAGCTACCCTCATCGGAATTAACCCCCGTCTTGGAAGTAGCCTGGGACTGTTCCGAAATGACAATCGTCAGCAGATCGCCGACGCGGAATTCGCGCCGCGGTTTTATAAAATAGGAACCACTTTCCTCTGTCCACAATGAACTCGCTTCCACGCCAGCAGCGGCGAGAAGGAGGATCCCCACCAGAGAAAAGAGGACGATCCGTTTCATTTCAATTTCACCTCCACCAATCCGGGTCCCACCACCGTCGCCGTCAACCGGCGGTTACTGCTCAGGTTGGTCACGATAATCTCCTGATTCAACCAGCCATCCTCTTCCGCCTGCGCGGTCAGTTCCACCTGAATCGGCCCGGATTCAAGAATTAACCTTACTTTGCTTCCCTTCGTAATCAAAGGTTTTTCTTCCAAATCCCCGAGGAGCAGTACCCGCCCCGCGGGGAGATCACGGGTCACCCGGTATCGCCCGGCGGCCAGTTCTCCCAACCATTCGTGGCCGGTCGCCAGTTCCCGTACCTCCCGGCGCACCATCTCATCGGTGATCTCGGCGTGACGGTTTAGCGGTTGCGTGCTGACGTAAACCGGCGCCTCAATGGCCAAACGCACCGTCACGGGTACCGTGATAAAAACCGCTCCGTCCACCAAGATCCCCAAGCGAAAGGTGTTCACACCGGGTTTGGGCGGTGTACGGTCCCCTTCCAACCGGTAGGCAAGCTCGCCCCGGGGAACCCGTCGCTCCTGGAGACGGCCCGGTTCCAGTCGCCAGCCTGTCCACTCGGGAGCGGCTTGCGCCCCGATATACGCTTCAATGGCCGCCAGCATCTGCTCCGCCGTCACCAGCTGGCCGGCCCTGGTCACCGTGACTTTCGCCGGCATCTCTAGGGTATAGGTACCCGCCAGTCCCGACCGGTCCAGGATATAGACGACATTCGTCCGGTAAAGGGAAGCGGTTTCCCCAAAGCGCGGGGCCCGGCCCAGTTTGATCCGGCTGATCTTCTCCCGGAGGACGGGTTCCGCCTCAATCGTCGCCAGCTTCCCCAGTTCAAGCTCCTCCCCTTCCACCTCCACCGCGGGGGGGATGGTGATGACCGCTTGGGGACCGGCGGCCGCCACCGGCCTCATTCCGGCCGGGAGCAATATGCTAAGCAGCACCAAAAACCAGGCTTTTCTCATTTTACCGTCTGAGGTTATTTGCCGTCTGCAGCATTTCGTCGGCCGCCTGGATGGCTTTGGAGTTCACCTCGTAAGCCCGCTGGGCGACGATCAAATTGACCATCTCTTCCACCACTTTGACATTGGACATCTCGAGGTAACCCTGGGCAATGGTCCCAAAGCCTTCCATCCCGGCCGTTCCGTACTGGATCTCCCCGGAGGCAAGCGAAGGCCGGACAATGTTACGCCCGATATTAATCAGCCCTTCCGGGTTCAAAAAGCGCGCCAGTTCAATCTGGCCAATCTCTTGGGGCATTTCCTCCCCCGCCAGGATCACGCTGACCGTCCCGTCGGACCCCACAATGACATCAGTGGCATTTTCGGGGATCCAAAGCTCCGGCTGGAGGATATAGCCGTCATTATTGACAATCCGCCCTTCCCCATCGATTTTGAAATTGCCGTCCCGGGTGTAACCGATGGTTCCGTCGGGTAACAACAGTTGGAAAAAGCCGTCACCCTCGATCATCAGGTCAAGGGCATTGCCGGTCTGCATCACATCGCCCTGTTCATAGGATTTACTCGTCGAAATCAACCGTACCCCGTGGCCCACCTGCAATCCGGTGGGGTTCATGCTCCCCTGGGCGGTCGTGCTCCCGGCCGCCCGGATTGTTTGGTAGAGCAAATCCTGAAACTGGGCACGGGATTTTTTATAACCAACGGTGTTCACGTTCGCCAGGTTGTTCGAGATAATATCGATGTTGGTTTGCTGGGCAATCATTCCCGAACTGGCTGTCCAAAGTGCTCTAATCAATTTCCGTACCTCCCTGATTTCAATCTTCCAACCGTCTCGGTCATTCAACGGTTGTCCAGGGGACCTCCTTTAAAGGTCCAGCCCCCTCGCTTAAAGCCGCCCGATCTCATTGGCAATCTTACTCATAATTTCATCCGCGACGGCAATCACCTTCTGGTTGCTCTCATAAGCTCTGGTCACGGCGATCATCTTCGTCATCTCTTCAATCGCGTTCACATTGGAATTTTCGAGAGCGCCCTGTTCCACCACGGCCGTTTCCAGCCTTGTCCATTCGCCGTCGTAAAGGAAACGGTTGTGCCCCTGTTTCACCAAAAAAGCCTCGTTCTCGGGCATCACCACCAGCAAGCGGTCAACGACCTGGCCGTTGGACCGGATGACGCCGTCGGTACCGATCTCAACCGGCCCGTCCAAACGGATTGGCCCGTTCTCGCCTAAAACCAGATCACCGTCGTCGTTAACCAAATAGCCATCGGCGTTCCTGGTGAAGTGGCCGTTCCTGGTCAGTGCCTGGTTGACCCCGTTATCGACCACAAAGTATCCGGCCCCGATGATCGCCACGTCCAAGGGGTTTCCGGTGGTAAGGATACTCCCGGTGGCCAGATTGGTATAGAACTCATCCGTCTCGACCCCCAGCGGTGCGAACCCGATGGGCTGGACCGACCGGCGGTCAAGGGCATAGTAAAGCTCGGCATGGAAAGAGGCCCCAATCATGTCATCCTTCTTGTAACCAATCGTGTTAATGTTGGCTAGATTGTTGGCGATCGCATCCTGCCGGTTCAGTTCAAGGTTCATCCCGCTGGCCGCCGTATACAATCCTCTGAGCACTTTCTCACCTCCTTGTCCAGAAATTAAAAAAGGGCAGTGAGTCTCCCCGCTGCCCTTGTTGCCAATCGTTCGGTCTATGTATGGTATGGTTAAACGGAACGGCTCCCAACGACCAAGTTGGTTTTGTCTTTGTCGATGTTTTCTAAGATTTTGCCGGTTCCCAATACCACACAGGACAGAGGATCCTCTGCTAAATGTATCGGTATTCCGGTCTCTTCCTTTAATAGTTTTTCAAAACCATGCAGCAAAGCACCGCCGCCGGTGAGCACAATCCCCTTGTCCACAATGTCGGAGGCCAGTTCCGGAGGGGTCCGTTCCAAAACGGCTTTAATCCCGTCGATCACGCTATTGATCGGCTCGGCCATGGCTTGGAAGGATTCGGCGGAAGTAAAGGTGATCGTCCGCGGCAGTCCGGTGACCAGATCCCGGCCCCGGATCTCCATGCTTTTGCCTTCCCCCTCCGGATAGGCGGAACCAATCTGGATCTTGATCTCTTCCGCGCTCCGCTCGCCGATCATCAAGTTGTACATCTTTTTGATGTATTTAATAATGGCTTCGTCAAATTTGTCGCCGCCAATCCGCAGCGACTGGCTGACCACAATACCACCCAGGGAAATAATGGCGATATCCGTCGTCCCGCCGCCCATGTCGACAACCATATTCCCACTGGCTTCGTAAATGTCAATTCCAGCGCCGAGCGCCGCCGCCATCGGTTCCTCAACCAAATAGGTGTTCTTGGCGCCGGCTTGCATAGCCGCTTCAAGCACGGCCCGCTTTTCGACGCTGGTGACCCCGGAAGGGATACAGACAACCACTTGTGGCCGGAATAATCTTGGTTTCGGGCTGACCTTTTCGATAAAGTATTTGAGCATCGTCTCAGTCACGTCATAATCGGCGATGACGCCATCCTTCAGCGGCCGCACGGCCACGATGTTCCCGGGGGTACGACCAATCATGCGCCGGGCTTCTTCACCAACAGCCAGAATCTTTCCGGTCTCTTTATCTAAGGCCAGTACAGAAGGTTCCCGCACGACAATGCCTTTACCCCGTACATACACCAGAATGTTGGCCGTTCCAAGATCAATTCCGATATCACAAGAGAGATTCAACATGTCTGCGCCCCCCAACGGAGTAAATTATGCACAACGATATTTTCTATACTATTTTGGAATATCCTCCTTTTTTTTCCCCCTTTTCTAGCTTAGTCTGGTATTTCCGGCGGGTTGCTTCCCCGCCGCGGATATGGCGTTCCGCTTTGTTCTTCTCCAAAACACGCTTGACTTCCTTGGCCAAGATTTTATTAATACCAGGTAGGCGCTCGGTTACGTCCTTATGGACCGTACTTTTACTGACGCCGAAATGTCCGGCGGCCTGGCGAACGGTAGCTTTCTCCTTGACAATAAACCTACTCAGGTCAAGCACGCGCTGTTGAATATAGTCCTTCACTCCCCCACCCTCTCCCGTGATTTTTCACTAAATTATATGGGTGGAGGAGGAACAATATAACCTGGACCTTTTGGTCAACCGCCCGTTCCCGGCGCTATTGCTGGGTCAAATTTAAGACCGTCAACGGATCAACCGGGTTTTCCTGATGATAAAGGTTGAAATGGATGCCCGGGGCCGGGCCGCAACTGGTCCGTGCACTGTAACCCAAAAGCGCGCCCTGGCCTACTTGCTGTCCGGTAACAACCTGGATCCCGGTCAGCTGTCCGTACAAAGACTGCCAGCCTTGGCCGTGGTCAAGCACCACAACCGTGCCCAGGGCCGGATCGGTTTTGATCGCCCCCACCGTACCCGCCGCCGCGGCCACCACAGGCGTGCCGGGAGGAACGGCAAGGTCAACCCCGGAATGATAGCGCCACTCACCGGCTTTTTTCTCCCACCCGCTCCGCTTGGTTACTTTCCCGGCTACGGGTGGCGTCAGCTTTAAAGGATTGAAGACCGGCCCGGCTTCCGCTTCTGACGCGGTCTGGGCCGGATCGGCGGTCTTCATCTGGGCCTGGAGCGCGGCCAGTTCCGCTTGGAGCTCCCGGAGTAAAGTTTCATAATCGCCGGCCCCCGTTTCCGCCGAGACCGCCGGTTTTTCTTCGATGACCAAAGGCATGGGCGCAGCCGATGGACTGAGCCGGCGGCCGATTCCCCAGCCGACCGTGGTCAGGGCCAGAAAAGATAACGCCCCAACCAGAAACCGCTCGCGCACCACAAGCCGGGTCCAGCCCCGGCGGCTCAGCCGGAAGGTTTGAGCGAGGATCTGTTTCAACCGGGCCCAGCCCCGGGCCAAACGCCCGGACCAGCCCATTTTGAAGTCCAGTTTGCCTTGCTTTCCTGTGCTCATCGCGGTCACCTCAAAGGACAGTTTAGATGCTAGTTTTCCCAATTGATCCTAATTTATCCATCAGACGGACAAAAAAAACGGCCCCGTCGGCCGCTGTTTATCCTCTGTACCGCGTTTCAGTTCAGACGCAGTTTTTTAAGTTCCACGCCCTGATAGTAATATTGGAGAATCTCCTGGAAGGTCTTGCCCGCCTTTGCCATGCCATCAGCCCCGTATTGACACAGCCCAACCCCGTGGCCGTACCCGACCGTCGTAAAGACCACTTTTCCCTCGCGCGAGTGGACGGTGAAATTGGTTGAAGCCAACCCCAGCCGGGAACGAAGCTCGGTTCCGGAAAAAACATGAGTCCCGATCTGCATGGTATCCACCCGCCCGCTGGGCGTCCGCTTCAAAATCCGAAGCGCTAAGCCACCGGCCGCCCTTTCCTCCGCCAGGCCGAGGGCGGAAAGGAGTTCTTGCACCGTAAATACCCGTTCTTGTCGGTAACGCGGAGAATGTTGGCCAAAGGAACAGGGGACGCTCTTCAGGTAGGGAACGGGCTTGCCCCACAGCTCCTCCGCATTGGCAGTCCGCGGGCCGCTCGTCGAGTGGTAAAGAGCATCAATGGGCCGACCCTCGTAGGTCAGGATCAGTCCGCTGGTCCCTTCCACCGCCGCGCTGATCTTCCGCCAGTAACGGGGGTAATTCCACAGACCCCATTTGGCGATCAACTGTCGCCGGCCGAGCCAGGCTTGGGAGTCACGAACATCGTCGCTCAAATCGGCACCCGGCGCCGCCGGATAACCGGTCCCGCCAAAACGCCGCATCCGCCGGACCGCCACCGTCCGGGCCGCGACCGCTTGGGCTTTTAACGCTTCCAGGTCAAACTCGGCCGGCATCTCCGCGGCCACCACGCCCTTCACGTACTCTTCCAGATCAAGGGCGATTATTTTCTTTTCCTCATTTAAGTAAAGTTGAACGGTGATCCCCGGTGGAGCCGGTGTGCATTTAACCAGAAAGAGCGGTAATAAACAGAGGAGCACAAAGATAAAAAGAAAAAGGCCGATTAACTGTCTCATTCCCATCCTCCAGCGGCAGTTTAACATTCTACCCTATGCCCGAAGGAGGAGGATTATGCGCTTTAATTACGTACCGCCTGGCCGGCGGTTACGGTTTGACCGGCGATCAAACCCGGAACTGCCGTAATCGCTCAGCCCAGATCCTGGGCAGCTCCACTTCCAGGTAAACGCCGGAGGCCCGGTATTCCTCCGTATGCACCTTGCCCTTTTCGTGCAGGAGCGCGAGATAGCCACCTTCCGTAAAGGGGATGAAAAAAGCCCCACGGTCGACATGGGCGGAGAGCATCGCCACAATTTTGTTCTTCAACTCATCCACGCCGGCGCCGGTCCGCGCCGAGATCGCCACCGCGTGCGGGAACGCCCGCACCGCCCGGAGGAGGGTAAACTCATTCTGAACCAAATCCCTCTTATTCAGTACCGTAATAAAAGGCTTGTTTTCGAGCCCCAGTTCCCGGAGGAGTTCAATCCCGGCCTGGTACTCCTCTTCCATATAGGGACTGGCCAGATTCACCACATGCAACAGAAGATCGGCCTCGTAAAGCTCTTCCAAAGTGGCCCGGAAAGCATCCACCAACTGGTGGGGAAGCTTCCGGATCAACCCCACCGTATCAATGAGCAAAGTCTCCAGTTGGTTGGGGAAAGTCAGCCGGCGGAAAGTCGGATCCAACGTGGAAAACAACCGGTCTTCCACGTGGACGTCGGCCCCGGTCAAACAACGAAACAGGGTGGATTTCCCCGCATTGGTATAGCCGAACAACGCCAAGACGGGCCAGGAGAGGCGGCGCCGGGGTGCCCGCTGCAGCCGCCGGTTGGCTTTCACCTGTTTTAAGCGCCGGTTCAAAACGGCAATCCGTGCCCGGATCCGCTGCCGGTCCGCTTCGAGTTTGGTTTCCCCCGGTCCCCGAGTGCCCATCCCCCCGGCCAAACGGGAGAGGTTGACTCCTTCCCCGGTGAGCCGGGGCAAGAGGTACTCCAATTGGCCCTTTTCCACCTGCAACTTGGCCTCTTTGGTCCGCGCCCGCTGCGCAAAGATATCCAAAATCAAACCCGTCCGGTCGATAATTTTAACCGCCACTTCTTCCTCCAGGTTCCGGGTCTGGACCGGCGTGAGTTCTTCATCAAAGACGACCAGGGCAGCATCCTTCGCCCCGACCAACTTTTTTAGCTCCCACAACTTCCCTTCCGTCAGAAAAAAAGCCGGATCAGGTTTGGTGCGACGCAGAACCAGTCGTTCCACCACCTGACCCCCGGCTGATTCAACCAAGGCGGCAAGCTCATCCAAACTCCCCTCTTCTTCGCTGCCGGCAATAATCGCCTTTTCCCTCTGGTCGTTTGCCACCCATAACCCCCCAGAAAGCAAAAAGTTTTTCTGCTTATAATTTTCTTATCTTCTTATTACTCAGTTCTCGATCCCCGGATAGAACGAGGCCGTTTGGTAATTAACCGCATATAAGTCCGGATAAAAATTTACCTGGCACTGGAAGATCTTCAACCGCGTCTGGAGCGTATAGGCCAAGTGTTCCATCCCCGGGCGGGCCATCGCACTATGGCCTAAATCGATCATTTTTATATTATGCCGGGAGAGATAGGAGAGGGCAAACCGGCCCAGTTCGGCGGAGAGAATGGTATCACACCCCCCGGCAATATACTTGTCCCACTCTTCCTTATAGAAAGGGGCAAAGCCCGGCCCCGAAATGAGCAGCACATGATGGACCTTCGCATTCAAATCCCCGACATACGGCATCACCGGTGTGTTTAACAGGCGCTGGCAGGAGAGAAGCAGATCGCGCAGGCTCACCTCAACCCGGCCGGTCAGCAACTCACCGTCCTGAACCGTTTCGCGAAGGTTCAACAAACGGGCCAGCACTGCAGTATTGCCGTCGGGGGCTTTATTCCAAGCACTGTGCAAAACAAAAACACCCATTTCCTGCCCGGCAAAGAGCTCTTCGTCCTGCTCGAAACAGGGGTGGTGCGAAATTAAGAGATCGACACCGTCTTGCTGTGCCATCCGTACATTCTGAACGGTCGGATCAACACAAACCCCGATCTTCTGCAGTTTTTTACCGGGTTTGCGCCAGAAGTGGGGAGGATCATACTTGTCCGCCAGCGCCGCCGGAGCCAGTTCTTCGATTATCGCTTGGAACTTTTCTAACTCGATCAAGTGATCACCTCACGATGAACCTCCCACCCAAACAAACACAAATGAACTAAACATAATTGTATATTCTTAGTTAACCGTGGATTTTCCTCCCTTCGGATCTGTCATCTGAAAAAAACTTAAACAAGAACCAACCGGATTGGACGTCAGCTCCTGGTAATATGCCATTGCTTAGTTTATCCCCGGAGAGATATAATAGAGCTAAAAGTTCAGCCGGAAATGATCCTTATCGGCAAAATTAAAAAAGGAGTGGTGTTTCGTGGGCAAAACTTTATTGGTCCTCACCCTGTCCCTACTGTTCCTCCTCCTGACGGTGGGTGGTGCCAGCGCCGCCGACTTTGGACTCGGGATCTATGACAGCCACGACTTATGTTTTAGCGGAAAATTCAACCTGTCTCCCGACCTGTCCGTCCAAGGTTTGCTCTCCGGCGATTCTTTAGGGCTCAGAGGTGTGTACAAACTGGCCAAGGACGCCAATTACAATTTCTTTGGCTTTGGTGAGTTTGGTTTTGTAGACAACGAAGATGTTGCCGTCAGTGCCGGCGTCGGGATCGAATTTTTCGTCTTTAAAGCGCTAAAGGTTAAAGAACTTTCCCGTCTCGGTTTCTCCCTTGACTTCGGCATGAATATCCTGCCGGACACCGGCTTTGATTTTGGCGGCGGTTTTCATTATTACTTTTAGTTTTGAAGCGAAACATTATGAAAAAATGGATCTGCCAGTCCCCTTGGAACCCTGTTCTCCGCAACAGGGTTTTTCTTTGCTTCCAGAATTATTCCTTCTTAACAAGTTATACTACTGGTCAAACCGGTTTGAATATGATAGTAGTTATAATGTGATCATGTTTTTGGATCTTTCCGTTCGGCGAACGCAGAATATAAATAAATATAACAACAAACTCTTATGCAAATTGAACGCGGAGATGATACCATGAGCCAACGTAAAAAACGCCATATTCCCCGCTCCTACTATGTCCTTTTCGCCCTCCTAGTTCTGGTGGGATTCCTCTTCGCCACGGTCTCCCTGCCGCGCGATCTCCGGGCCAAGCTGGAGAACATGCGTTACGTTTCAAAGGTTTACGACCGCCACGGCCGCCTGATTGGCGATCTCTTTGCCCACCGCAAAATTTGGGTTACGTTCGACCAAATCTCCCCCTACCTTAAACAAGCGGTGATCGCCACCGAAGACACCCGTTTTTACCGCCATTTCGGGCTTGATCCCATCGGCATCGGCCGGGCGGTGATCCAGACTTTATTACCCGGCGGCATGAAACAGGGCGGGAGTACCATCACCCAACAATTGGCCAAAGTCTCCCTGTTGACATACGACCGCACCATCACCCGGAAATTGCAGGATATGTTTTACGCGCTCCTGATTGAAAGAACCTATACCAAAGATGAAATTTTGGAACTCTATTTAAACAGCATTAACCTGGCCCACGGGAATGTGGGCGTTGAAGCCGCCGCCCGCTATTACTTTGATAAATCCGCCGCCAAGCTCAATCTGGAAGAAGCAGCGCTCTTGGCCGGGATCATCCGTAGTCCAGAAAACTATTCCCCCTTTAAGCACCCGGAGGTGGCCAAAAACCGCCGGAACTTGGTCCTCCGTTTGATGTGGGAGCAAGGGTTGATCACGGAAAAACAGTACCAAACGGCCATCGCGAAAGATCTGGGCGTCAAACCGCAGCAGGCAAGGTCTTCCGTCGGCGCCTATTTCATCGACTACCTCCGTGAATACCTAACCACGGAGGAGGGCTTCACCGAAGAAGAACTGCTGTGGGGCGGTTATAAAATCTACACCACTTTGGATCTGGACTTCCAACAGGCGGCGGAACTTACCCTTAAGCACCTCCCCCGCTACTCGGCGGCGGTGCAGCCGGAAGCCGCCCTGGTCACCCTCGACCCGTCCACCGGGGCGATCCTGGCGATGGTCGGCGGCCGCGACTACCAAACCAGCCCGTTGAACCGCAGCGTCAAAGCCCACCGGCAACCGGGCTCGGCGATAAAACCTTTTATTTACGCGACTGCTTTGGAACACAATTTTACCGCCGCCACGATCCTTGACGATCACCCCTTGGAAATTCCTTTGGAGAACGGAACGGTGTGGACACCGGAGAACAACAACGGGGAATATCAAGGGAGGATCACCCTCCGGCGGGCTCTCAGGGAATCGGTGAACACCATCGCCGTCCAACTGGTCCAGACGTTGGGGATCCCCACCGTTGCCGGCCAGCTGGAACAGATGGGCATTGAGAGTCTGGTCCGGGAAGGAAAGGTCAATGATCTTGGGTATGCCCCGTTGGCCCTCGGCGGCTTAACCAAAGGCGTCACCCCCCTGGAGTTGGCGGCCGCCTATACGTCCTTCGCCAACCAGGGCCAGTACTGCAAACCCTACCCTGTCGTGCGGATCACCGACTACCAGGGAAGAACCATCAAAACCTTTAAACCGAAGCCGGCCCGGGAGGTCATCACCCCGCAAACGGCTTACATCATGACCATGCTTCTAAAAGACGTTGTTGATCAGGGCACCGGGCAGCGGGCCAAACTGCCCGACGGCCGCCCGGTAGCCGGAAAAACCGGCACCACCAACGATTACACCAACGCCTGGTTTGTGGGTTACACCCCCGAGTATTTAACAACCGTCTGGATCGGCAACGACCGCCAGGAAGAACCGATGCGATACAAAGAAGGAGTGATCGGCGGTGGGACCGCCGCCGCCGTCTGGCGTGATTATATGGCCCGGATCACCGCCAACCTGCCGGTGGTCGCCTTCGCCGAACCGGAGGGCATCGTCTGGGCGCATGTGGATGCGGAAACGGGCCAGGCAATCCCCGCCTGGATCAACAAAGATTCCTACCTGGAGGTTTTTGCCGAGAATCGTGTCCCGGAAAGCGCTTCCTATAAAATCTGGCGTTGGTTGACCACGTGGCCGAAAAAAATAACCCGGGAGAAAGCCCCGTCCGAATAAATAAAAAGTGAACCCCAATCCCAGAGTACGGATTGGGGTCAATTTTTTAAGCAAGTCCATAACCCTTAACAGTAGTAATCTTTTAATTCCTTTATTTGAAGAAATGGTGGTTCCCGATGACCACCGTCGGGGTCAGATTTGCCGTCCGGAAGAACCTTTTCCCGGCCGGGGAAGCAAGCTTCGGGTTGTAATAATATAAAGCGCCCCGCGAAGGGTCTTTCCCGGCCAGCGCATCCCGGGCCGCCCGCAGCGATTCTTCATTCGGTTGGATGGTGGCCAGTTTGGGAAGGCAACTGAACTGCCCCGGTTGGTAGATCACATCATAAATCGTATTGGGAAACTGGGGACTTTTGACCCGGTTCAAAACAACCGCGCCGACCGCGACCTGCCCCTCATAGGGTTCGCCTTCGGCTTCCGCCCGGATCAATTTGGCCAACAGGTAAAGGTCTTCATCAACCCCCCGTGGGGTCCGCACTTCCACCGGCGTGGCTCCAAAATGGAGGGCAAACCCGAAAAACGGAGCCAACTGGTTTTGTTCGCCCACCAGGTTGGCGGTCACCAAACGGCCTTCCAAAGCTACGGAAAGACCGGGGATGAGCTGGTTTAAACGGAGTTCAACACCGGCGGTTAACTCAACCTTTTCGCCCATTGGCAACCGGCTATTATCGAGGAGATCACGCACCCCCAGCCCCACGTAAGAGTTGAACGCGGACCGGGTTTGGGGGATGTAAACAAGGGCTAAACCGAGATCCTGCTCGGCCCAAGCATAAACCGTACGTACACCACACCGGGGTGCCACCCACCAGTTTAATTTGACCGCTTCGGGAGAAATCCCTTCCGTAACTTGCCAATCAAAACCGAGTTGCCAATAAGCCTCCGCGGCAAGCGGAAAAGATAAAGCGAGCACAATTAGGAGAATTATTACGGGATAGTGCCTCATCGTTCCACCTCCGGCCGGAAAATAATCCGTTTCCAGTAAATTTTAGGCACATCCCGGTTAATTCCTTTTTCTTTTTTTAGAAATACCCGGGCAACACCGGAGAAGCCAGGGCAATCCGTGTCTGGTCGGCGGTCGCTTCATACCGGTAGGCAAACTCCAAGTTGGTAGCGCGCCCCGGGCGCTGGGCTTTCCCCCCAATCAAACTGCTCCACCCCGCCCAACGGCCATACTCAAATTCAGCGGCCCCGCTGCTCTCGGTCACCTGCAAACGGTGGAAGACACTCTTCATCAGCTGGTAGGCCTCCCCGGTGCCGAGCCGCCCGGGCCATACCCCGCTCAACATGACCGCCAAAGGCATCTCGCCTACTTCCGTCGCAAAAGCCCGCTCCAAGCGGCGGACCGTTTCCGCCAGCATCTCCCCGGAACTGGGAAGGGCAATCACGCCACAATAAGTCTCCGCCCCACCGGCGTCGCCCCGGATCGACTGGAGGGTGATCACGACCGTCACTTGTTCTTCCAAACTGCCCTCCAATGTTATATAGCTGAAATCAAGTTCATCGCCTTTGACCGGCGGTGCGACCGTCTTCAGTTTCAACCGCTTCTCCAGGTTGGCGGCAAGCTTCCCCAGTTGCTGCGTATCCATGAAATCAGTGTTCAGCTTCTTCCAGCCTTCAATCTGAATCTCGGCCAGGGGAACCCCGACGCCTTCCCACCCAACCAGAAGTGGCAGATCAGTTATGGCCACACTGAAGGTTCGATCGACGTAACGCATGGTAAAGAGGAATAGAAAACAAAAGGAAAAAAGCATTTTCCTGATGAAACGCTTGAACATCTTAACCCCTCCGGAAATTGTCTTTGCAATCAGTATTTACCAATCCGGAGGAAATTAAACATCATTTCTGTAATTTTTTCTGGCAAATGCGGGTCTCCGGGTCTAATCTGTTTATTTGGGTAATTTAAGGTAACTAAAGAGTAAAAATAACTATTGCGAAACTTATTATTACTTGGTATAATTAGTAGGTTCTAAAAGCTATCCCTACCTATGATCATTACACCTAAACCCAAAACACCAACCGTAACATTGAAGAACGTAACCCCAAATTCCACGCAACGCCGACTTTGTTTGGACAAGTTCGTGTGGCTTACTAAGAAGGGACTATTACGCTCAGGCTAGAAAGGAGAAAAGGAGAACGGCAATGAAGAACGGTACTACACCCAAATGGTTGGAACAGTACGAACCAGGAGTTGCTGCCCACCTGGAATACCCCAAGCTTACTTTGGGGCAAGTGTTACACGAAACCAGCCGCAAATACCCCGACCACACCGCCTTTATCTACCTTGACCAGAAGTGGACCTACCGGGAGTTTAATGCGCTTGTTTCAAAGATGGCCAATGTGCTGATTGAATTGGGCCTGAACCCGGGTGACACGGCCGGCATCTACCTGCCGAACAGCCCACAATTTCTCATCGCCTACTATGGAATTTTACGTTCGGGCGGGATCGCGGTCCCGATCAACCCGATGTTATCCGGTGAAGATCTGGCTTTCATCATCAAAGACGCCCAGTTGAAAGTGATCGTCGCCCCGGTGGAAGCAGTACAACTGATGGAACAGGCAAAAACACCCAAGCTAAAGATCATTTCCACCGCTTTAACCGGACAGCTTGATCCGGCCAGCAATCCGGCGGCCCCCGGTGCTCTTTCCCTGGAAGAACTGCTGACCAACGCAGCCGACACCGATCCGCAAGTCCCCATCGACCACACCGCCATCGCCAATCTCCAGTATACGGGCGGGACAACCGGACGCTCCAAGGGTGCGGTCCTTACCCACTTCAACTTGTTGGCCAATGCCATCCAGTTCCGGGAGTGGTTTAAAAACGTGTACACCGATGGGGACGGCCGTTTCTTAGGGGTAATCCCATTCTTCCACATCTACGGGCTAACAACCACGATCAACAGCCCGATTCTGACCGGTTCCTCCATCATCCTGCATTCGCGGTTTGACATCAACGAAATCATGCAGTCCATCAATAAGTATAAACCCAACCTTTTCATGGGTGTACCCGCCATGTACGCCGCGATCGCAATGCGCGACAATCAGGGTTATGACCTCAGCTCGATCCGGGCTTGCGTCAGCGGTTCCTCACCGTTGCCCCCCGCCGTCCAGAAACGGTTTGAAGAAGTGACCGGCGGGAAACTGGTGGAAGGCTACGGGCTTTCGGAGTGTTCCCCCGTCGTCACGGTGACTCCGATTTACGGGACGATTAAACCCGGAAGCATCGGTGTTCCCATCTCCGACACGCAGGTGAAGATCGTCGACCCGCAGACGGGCGAAGAGATCACCACCAGCGGCGAAATCGGCGAACTGCTCGTCAAGGGTCCCCAGGTCATGCAAGGCTACTGGAACAACCCGGAAGAAACCGCGCTGGTCCTTACGGAGGACGGCTGGTTGCACACGGGCGACCTCGTCTACATGGACGACGACGGATATATCTACATTGCCGACCGCTTGAAAGACATGATCATCATGGGCGGCGAGAAGATCTATCCCCGGGAGCTTGAAGACTTCTTCTACACCCACCCGGCCGTCAAGGAAGTGGCGGTCACCGGGATCCCCCATCCCCTCCGCGGCGAAGTGCCGAAGGCCTTTGTGGTCTTAAAAGAGGGAGCGGCGGTCACGGAGAAAGAGCTGCGACAATACTGCCTTGACCACCTGTCCAAATTTAAAGTGCCGAAGATCCAAATCATCGACGCTCTTCCCCGCAATGCCGTCGGGAAAGTCCTGCGGCGCCTGCTTCGGGAAGAGGGATTGTAAGCTATATGATTTGAAACTGAACCTGCCGGTCACCAAAACCGGCAGGTTTTCTTTTTGCCAAGACCATGGCCGATAAATTCCCTCGCTTACACCAGGAGGAAAACCGCAAACTTCATTGCTTTTCCGTGCTTATCCGTTACCTGCTGCTTGGCCGGTAAATTGTGCCGGTTAAGATTCGTCAAAATACTGGACGGCCTTCCCCCGGCCCTAAAATTCCCGTTTTCCGACGGCCGGTCGCGGTTGCCTTTATGGTTCCCCCTTTACCATTTGTCCACGTCTCTGCCTCTTATTTTACCGCCCCCTTCGCGGTACGGACGGTGCTTGCCGGAAGCGTCCCGAGATCTTACGTTATCGGTTTCCCAAAAAACGTAATTTATCGGGATAATCATTCCATCTTATGGAAAGGAAAAAACTTGATTGAAACGAATAGATCCTTGACCTAGAACTGAACGGGGTGATTTTTTATGGCTATTGTCATGAGGAAGGGTCTTTTTTATTCTCCGCTTCTCACCAACGAACACGGCGTCAACAAACTGGAGAAACTTTACCAAACAGGAGTCCATTCTCTGAAGTATAAGCTTTCTTCCTTTTTTCCGCAGTCGATTGATCTGGAACTGACCGGTTTCTTCTTCCTTCCCTTTTCGTGGTTGATCCAAAACTTAGAACATACGCCCACCGCCGAGATCGGTTTTCATTCCCGTGTCACCGGCGACCTGAAAGGCGAATTATATCTTTGTTTTTCCCGGGAAACCGCGATGGAACTTGTCAGTTTGGAAATGAAAAGAAAACGCCCGTTCCGCAAGTTTTTCCTGAATAAGATCGACGAATCTTTTCTCAGTGAATTGACGAACATTTTAATCAATACCTTCTGGCACACTCTCCACGAGGAGCTGCCGACCAGATGGTGGTTAACGCCGCCGGTCATGATCCAAAATGTCATGAAATCGATCCAGCTGGCCAGTAAGATCTACTCTTTTGACCGCCGTGTTCTCCTGGCCGAAATCTCCGCTTACCGGCCCAGCTTTAAAATGGAATTAATCTTTATCCCGGCGGGAGAAAGCCTCAACCATTTCCTGGCCAAACTGACCGACCATATGGTCCGCAGCGAACTGGAAGAAAACCTTTTTTAAAAACCAAGGATAACCCAATAACTTTCGCCCGGGAGGGGATAATAGACCTGAGGAGTCGAGGAGGAAAATGAGTGTAAAAAGAAAGAATCTCCATGTGCGGATTGAAGAAGAGACCTACGAAAAACTGCGCCATTTAACCTTTTATGAGCGTTCCAGTATCTCAGAGGTCGTCCGGCGTCTGATCAAGGAATATTTGGAAGAAAAAGCCCTTGAGGAACCGGATTTTGTGGCCCCGCCCCGCCTTTAAAAAATAAAACCCGCCGTAAGGCGGGATTTATTGCCATTTGTTTCTACCGGCGGATTATTCGGGTTGAGCAGCATCAACCGGACAAACCTCGGCGCAGGCGCCACAGTCGGTGCATTTTTCCGGATCAATCTCGTATTTATCCGTACCCTCGCTAATTGCATCTACCGGGCACTCTTCGGCACAAGCTCCACAACTAATGCAATCATCGGTAATTTTATGGGCCATCTCGACACCTCCTTCATAATCTTTCCACCACTGCTACGACTGGAAGAAACTTGCTCTTCCTCGCGGCGTGGGTATGAGTGGGTTAGCTCTCTTACCGGTTTAGACGAACCCAAACAGCTAATTATATTCGCGTTCAAGATGAAAACCCCCTTCTTTTTGAAAAGAATATTTACTAGATCTTCATTTCCTCTTGGCTCTTTGGCAAAAAACAGGCAGTGTGGTATAAGTTGTACTTGACTTTCTTCGCTGTTTATCATAAAATATACTTTGCGAAGCGGGCGTGGCTCAGTGGTAGAGCATCGGCTTCCCAAGCCGAGGATCGCGGGTTCGAATCCCGTCGCCCGCTCCAATTAATGCTGGCGTAGCTCAACTGGCAGAGCAGCGGTATCGTAAACCGCAGGTTGTCCGTTCGATTCGGATCGCCAGCTCCATTTGGAAATCAAAGGAATACTCCTTTTCCGATAATACAAAAAAGTATCCCGACCCTTTAGGGTCGGGATTTGCTTTTGGATAAAATGGGCTCGGAATGTTACCGGGTCTTTTTTTATTAAACACCCTGTACCTACAGCAAAAGTAATATTCTTTTCGGATTCGTCCTTAATATTTACCGGAATACTTACCGGGTATTATTGGTCCCTAATATTTCCGGTCTTTATTAATCCCTAAGATCAGGAGAATCAGGATCAGGAAAACAAGAAATGGCGCAAAGCTGCCGGTGGTAGAATCAATAGTTCCCATCGTTCGACCCACACCTCCCTTTTAACCAGCTACCACATAATATTGTTCGTCAAACTCGTCGGTGTTGGTCAAAGGGAACTTTCCGGCGTGGGTAAAAAACCGAAGACAAAGCCAAAAGGCGATAAAACCCGAGCATGGGGGAAGACTAAAAAAAGCCCGACTTTTACATGCGGAGGCAACAAAAGATGCGCCCCAGGAGAAAAGAACGCCGTCTAAAGCTGTTTTTCCGGACAATTGCCCCCAACTACGAACGGGTCAATACCCTGGTCAGCTTTGGCCTGCACCACCACTGGCGAAACTTCGCCGTGCAAAAGGCCGACCTCCAGCCCGGCCAGCGGGTTTTGGACGTGTGTTGTGGAACCGGGGTGATCACCAAAGAACTGGCCAAAAAAGTAGGACCCCGGGGAAAAGTGATCGGCCTGGATCTCTCGCCCGCCATGTTGAAGATCGCCGCCGAAAACCTGCAGGATTTCCCCTGGATTGAACTGGTGGAAGGAAATGCCTTGGACCTTCCCTTTGCCAAGGACGAATTTGACCGGGCGGTAATCGGCTATGGCCTCCGTAATGTGACCGATCCGCGCCAGGCCTTGGCCGAACTCTACCGGGTAATAAAACCCGGTGGGAAAGTTGTCGCTTTGGAACTGGCCAAACCCCAGACACCGAGCTTAAAGCGCCTCCACCAATTCTACACCGCCGCCTGTCTACCCTTGATCGGTTACCTGTTCACCGGTGATAAAGAACCCTATCTGTATTTACACCGTTCAATCCAGAATTACCCCGCCCCCGAGACAGTGACCAAGTTTTTTAAAGAGATCGGCTTTACCGACATCGACTGCACCGCTTTAAGCTGGGGCGTGGTCACGGTTCACACCGCCAAAAAACCCGGGCCGTAAAAACCACCCTTGGAGTCCTTCTTAAAAAAGCCCGGTCAAGATCCATGCCGTTAGGTAACCGATGAGCCCACAGACGGGAAAGGTGAAAACCCAGGCCAAAACCAGCTCTTTCGCCACCCCCCAGTTAACCGCCGACAAACCCCGGGTTGTACCCGCCCCCATAATCGCCGTTGTAATCGTATGGGTCGTACTCAGAGGCACCCCCAAGCTGGAAGCGAATAGAATGGAAGCCGCTGCAGCCGTTTGGGCGGCCAACCCTTGGTCCGGTTCCAGCTTAACCATTTTGCTCCCCACCTTTTCAATAATCCGCCAGCCCCCAACCGAAGTCCCGGCGCCCATCACCACCGAACACAAAAGCACAACCCAGGGTTGAACCTGAAAAACAGGTAAAAAACCGGACAACACCAAGGTTAAAGTGAACAGGCCAATAAACTTCTGCCCATCATTGCTCCCGTGGCTGAAAGCCATCCCGGCCGCAGCCACGATCTGGAGGGTATTGAAGATCCGGTTTGTTTTTCTTGGCGACCAATCCGCACTGAAGAACTTCAAAACCCAGACTAAGCTAAACCCGCCGATCGCCCCAAAAAGAACGGAGATTACCAGCCCCAGGAAGATCTTTTTCCACCCGGAAAGCAGTAACGCCGCCGGACCGGCCGTCGCCAAACCGGCTCCGGCCAGCCCGGCCAGTAAGGCATGGCTTTCACTGGTCGGGATCCCAAACCAGGAGGCCGCCGTCGCCCAGACCACGATCCCGATCAGAGCCGCCCCCAAGGTCACCAGGTTAATCGCGTCCGGCCGCACGATCTCCGTCCCGATGGTCTGTGCCACAGCCTGCCCGTAAAAGGCGCCCAGAATATTACCGGTCACGGCCAGCACTACGGCGGTTCTGGGCTTCAGCGCTTTCGTCGCGACCACCGTGGCAATGGCATTGGGCGCGTCGGTCCACCCGTTCACAAATTCGGCGGCCAAAATTAAGAATACGATAAAGGCAAAAAGTAGTAGCGGCACTTTTTTACCTCCCATCTACCTTACGCGGGCCGCTCCCACCCTATGCCTCCCCACGGACAAAAAAACGCCCGGTCCGTGACCGGGTGTTTGGCAATCAGTCTGTTTACCCCACACGGAACCGGGCGTGTTTCCATTTTCCCGACCGGAAACGGAAGTAAACGACCGCCGACCGGGTATACTGGTCCATCACAAAAGCAACCCAAGCGCCGGCGAGACCCCAGTGGAAGATCCGGACAAAAATATAGGCCACGACCACCCGGAAAACCCAAATCCCCAGCGCGGAAGCATACAGCGGGTACATGGTGTCGCCGGCCCCCCGCAAGGCACCCGCCAGCGCAAATTGGGTGGACTGCCCCGGCAACGCCAGCGCCAGAATTTTGAGGACCATGCCCGCCGCCGCGGCCACGGCCGGATCGGAAGTGTAGATCCGGGCCATCGGATAGGAAAAAAGGATAAACAGCACCGCATTAAAGACCGCCACCACCAGGGCGATTTTGTGCACAATCATGGCGTAGTTTGCCGCCTGTTCCTCTTTTTCCGCACCTAGGCTCTGCCCGACCAAGGTCGTGGAGGCCACGCTAAAGGCCGTGCTTGGGGCAAAGGAAAGACCGCTGATGTTCAAACCGATCTGATGGGCCGCAAATTTTAACGTACCAAGGGTCGACACGGTCTTCGCAAAAATCATCAAGCCCCCGTGGAGAATAAACTGTTCGAGTGCCGCCGGCAAACCAATGGTAAAGATCCGTTTGACGGTCGGCCGGTGCAGCCGGTAATCATCCTTAAGTTTGAGGTGAATCACGGAGTACCGGGAGCAATAAAGGACGAAAAGCCCGGCCAAACAGGCCAACAAACGGGAGACCGTCGTGGACACCGCCGCCCCCGCAACCTCCCAGCGCGGGAAGCCCAGTTTCCCGTAGATTAAGACATAGTTGCCGAAAACGTTGAACAAGTTACTCCCCACGTTATAGAGCATTGGAATTTTCGTCTCACCCGCGCCGCGCAGTGCCGCCGTGATCCCCATGTTTATCACCTGAAACAACAAACCGGCTGCCACAATCTGAAAGTAAATCGTGGCGTCGGCAAAGGTGTCGGACTCCGCACCCATAAAGCCCACAATCGCCGGGGCCAGAAAAACCCCGATTCCGCTGACCACAGTCCCCAAAACAAAACTGATGACCAACGCCTGCCTGGTCACCGCCTCGGCTTTTTCCGGTTTGCCGGCGCCGATCTGCCAGGCCACCAACGTGGTCGTCCCGATGTTTACCGCGGCAAAAATCGCCAATAACAACATAAACGGCTGGTTTGTCAACCCAACGGCCGTAATTGCGGCCGGGCCCAGCCGTCCAACCATCACCATATCTATCATCCCGAAAAGGGTGGACATGACCAGTTCGATAAAGGCAGGAAGGGTGATCACCATAATCTCCTTCCATACTGGGCGGAAATCCAAGTTCATTCTTTGTTTTAAACGTTTGTGCAAGGTCAACTGTTTCAACCTTCTCCCCATTAATTACCTATTATCATTTGGTTTTCGCACTTTTTATCTTAATTGTTTAATTGCTCTTTAGCATCGGTTTTTCCTCTTTTCTCACGCTTTTGTTTACGTTAATAATAAGAAAACGCCCGCTTTGCTTCAATGGCGGGCGTTGGCCTAGGGCTGACTGCCTCTGGTTCAGTCGCGCTCCACCCGGGCGGTGGCCGTAATCTTTATTCCCCCGCGCGGTTTCTGAGTCACGGTCACCTTTACCCAGAATGGCCGGCACGCGGCGGCCACATCATTGGCGATCTGCGCGGCCAAAGCTTCGCAGAAAACCCCTTCCTCGCGAAAACTCCACAAATACAACTTTAAGCTTTTACTTTCAATGCAAGCCTGATCCGGCGCATACTCAATGGTTACCGTCTCCCAATCCGGTTGTCCGGTCACCGGACACAGACTGGTCACCTCGTCACTCTCCATAACAACGGTCTCGACCCCCGCCGGCTTGGGAAAGGTATCCAGCGTCCGCATCGGCTCGCGGACCGTCCTCCCCAGGGCGCGGAAGCCATACTCATTCGCCGCCTCATGCATGGTCCTACTCATTATCTCGCCTCCAGTCTATAATAAAGGGATTGTAGCTCACATCGTGATCAAAGACATCCATCTTTTCCCGGCGCTTGAGCCACCCTACCACTAGATAGATTAACGGAGTAACCAGGATTTCATACGTAACTTTCCAGACGTACTGGGCCAAAACCAGGTTGGCCAGCATATTAAAGGGCATCGTCCCCCCGAAAGCGGTCACAATAAACAAGGCCGTATCGGCCCCTTCGCCCACCAGGGTCGACGCGATCGTCCTCAACCAAAGCCACCGTCCGGCCGTCACCACCTTTAACCTGGATAAAAGGGCGGAATTTAAAAACGAGCCCGCAAAGTAAGCAACAGCCGAAGCCGCCACCAACCGGGGGGTCATCCCCAAGACCGTCCGGTAGGCCTCCTGGCCCGTCCAAAAATCGGGATAAGGCAAGGCGATGGTGACCATGAAAACGACAACCATAAAGAGGTTGGCAAAAAAGCCGAGCCAAATCGTGAGCCGGGCGCGGTAGAAACCGTAAACCTCCGTCAGCACGTCCCCCAGAATATAAGTGATGGGAAAAAAGACCACGGCCGCCGGCAAAGTCAGACCCAAAAGGCTCGCCATTTTCCCGGCGGTAATATTGGAGAGCAGAAGGGAAGTGACAAAAAGGGTGGATAAAACGTAATACAGGGGGGAATCAGGGGAATTTTTAGTAGGCATCATGAAAACACCTCCAGTTTTGTTTACGCGGGTTTTCTGGAAAACCGCGTCGCTTTATTATAATATATCTTGTCCCCGTCCGCAAGGCGGGGTTTGGTCAATTTTGGCCCGCCGGTTCGCAACTGTCTTTTTGATTGACGAAAAGCCCTCCGCAAGTTTATGATAAAGGCATTGAGCATTATTTTATTTAGTAACCATTATTTTTCGCCCATTATTTTACGATAGGAAGTGAAGTGTTACACCAATGATCCGTGCTTACCTTGTCGCTGTCCTCACCGAACTCATCTTCGGCTTTTCCTTTATCTTTACCAAGGGGGCCCTGGACTATGTCACCCCCCACCAATTGCTGGCCTTCCGCTTTATTACCGCGGCTTTTGTGTTGACCATCCTCCGCGCCTTGCGGATTATCAAAATTAACCTCAAGGACCGCCCTCTAGGACGGGTCTTGCTGCTCGCGCTCTTCCAGCCGGTCCTCTATTTTATCTTTGAGACCACCGGCGTCAACCTGACCACCGCTTCCGAGGCCGGGCTGATGATCGCCTTGATCCCGGTCTTTGTGACGCTGCTGGCCGCCTTGTTTTTGAAGGAGATCCCCAGCCCGCTGCAGGCGGTTTCGATTGCCATTTCCGTCCTCGGCGTCGGCTTTATCGTCCTGGGCGGCGGAAGACTCACCACTTCCGGTCATGCCCTGGGTCTCTTGGCCTTGCTGGGCGCCGTCCTTTCCGCCGCCCTCTTTACGACCATGTCCCGTTGGTTGTCACGGCAATTTCGTCCCGTGGAACTCACCTACATCATGATGTGGGCCGGCGCTATCTTCTTCGGTGGTCTGGCCTTGGCGCAAAACAGCCTCACCCCGGCCCAAATTCTGGCTTTACTACAGGACAAAAAGGTCTGGACCGCCGTTTTATACCTTGGCGTCCTGTCTTCGGTGGTTGCTTTCTTCGGAACGAATTACTTCATTGCCAAGATTGGTGCCGCCCGCAGCGCGGTCTTTGCCAACCTGGCCACCATTGTTTCGGTGGCGGCCGGGATCGGCCTCCGGGGTGAACCCTTCCATTGGTACCACCTGGTCGGCGGTGTGCTGATTCTCCTGGGCGTCGCGGGAACCAACCGTTTTGGTCCCCGCGCGCGCCCGTCAACAAGGCCACGCGGATAAGAACCGCTTAATCCGGTCATTTCAAGCCGGTAAGCACTTTTATTGATCCCCAGTAAGCGTTGATCACACATTACACATTTGTCTTTTCCTAATCCTTTTTTCTGTACGAACCGGTTCCCGACTCCTTTCAGTATCACACCGGCACCTCTTCACTCCGGCGGTAATAACACCGGCACTTCCGTTAAAACCACCGTTTCTTCCGTCGGCATTACCCGGTAGGCGTGAAAAGCCACGCCCGCTTGGGCGGCGGCCGCCATCGCCGCCGCGAACTTCGGATCCGTCTCCGCATTGGCCTGGACGCTCACTCCCCCCGGATGCTGCAGAAAAAAGAGGACAAAGGCCTTTTTCCCTGCGGTGCTAAGCTTCGCCAGCTCCAGAAGGTGCCTTCTGCCCCGTTCCGTCGGGGCATCAGGAAAAAGCCCGCCCCCCTCCCACACCAAAGTGACGCACTTTGCTTCCAACCAGGCCGTCTCCGCGGAGTCGTCCTTTTTGAGCGCCAGATCGAACCGGCTACTCCCCCAGGTTCTTTCCGGGTAAACCCGGTCATAGACGCTCAGGGGCGGCAACTTTCGCCAGGCCTTGGCCAAAATACGGTTGGGCAGACGGGCATCAATGAAAGCCCACCCCGCTTCCGTTTCCGCGGCCACCAGCGTATAGCTGGTCTTCCGCCCCGCATGTCCCTCAAAATTCAGTCCCACTTTATTCCCGGGAAACAACAGCTCTTGCAAGCGGCCGGAGTTGGGAATATGAACGGTCCCCCGCCCCTCCGCCGTCTCCACCTCGGCGGCGAAACGGTGCAAACGACGAAGAAAAACAGCCGGCACCAACCGGCCGTAAAAAGTATTGGGGATAATTATCTTTCTTGCCTTTTTGCTGATGACGATCACTATCCTCTGTGCGGATTTGGTTTCACCTTTCTTGCCGTTGCCGTGCCAATTCTCCTAGCGGTAAGTCTGCTCCAAAGTCGCGATCATCCGCCCCAAACACGCATTCACCGGCGTCGGCACCCCGTATTTCTCCCCGAGTGCCACCACCGTCCAGGCAAAGCTTTCCACTTCGGTTTTGCGGCCTGCCTCCACATCCTGGAGCATCGAAGTCTTCCCTTCCGGGGCCAGCCGGGCAATGAGGTCATGATAAGCGTCGATATCTGCGGCGGTCAGGTTGATCCCGATCCGCTGCGCAATCGCCAAAACTTCCCGGCAGGCCATGGCCATCAATTCCCGCGCTTCCTTGACCTTCTGAAAAACACCGTAAGGAGCCTTTAAAACCGCGGAGACCTGATTAAGCCCCACGTTCAGCATAAACTTCCACCACAGCTCCCGCAGAATGTCGGCGGGGATCGTATAGGGAACCCCCGTCCGGTCAAAGAGGGCCTGGACCGCTTTTACCTTCGGCGAAGCCGGATTATCCTTGTCGCCAAAGACAATCCGGCCCAGGTTGGCATAGTTGGTCGATCTCCCTGCCCGGGTCGCATCGGTACTGACCACAAAAGCATGGAGGAGTTTCTCCGGACCATAAGCCCGGCCAATCTCCTCTTCACTGGTAATCCCATTCAACAGGGACATGATGATGGTCTCCTCGCCGACAAAGGGGCGGATCATTGTAATGGCCTCGGCCAAGTGATGCCCTTTGACCGCGATCAGGATCAGGTCCGCTTTTTCAGCGGCCTGCTCCGGGGTGACAAAGGTGAACCGGCAGGGTTTCCCGTTCACAAGAATCTCCGCCTGCCGGTAGGCCGCCAGGCGCTGCGGATCAACGATCACCTTGACCAGGCCGGGTTCGGCTTCATTCATTTTCGCGGCATAGGCGCTGCCCACCGCCCCCAGCCCAATCAGGTAAACCTGTTTGATGGTCTCCATGCTTAACTCCGATAAACTCCTTTCTGAAATTCCTGTTGTCTTAGGGCTTATCGTTTCCCCTTGTCGTACGGTTCACCCGCCGCCCGCGGGGCCTGGGTCGATTTGGAGAAGAAGACCAAAACCAGGAGGGTAACGATATAAGGGAAGTTTTTGAGGATAATTCCCGGGGCCTTGGCCAGCGCCGGAAGGGCTTGCGAGACATTGGCGATCGTGCTCGCCAGACCAAAGAAGAAGGTCGCCCCCAAAATCCCCAAAGGTTTCCATTGTCCGAAGATGAGGGCGGCCAATGCTAAAAAGCCCAACCCGGCCACGGTCCCGTTGAACTCCCCGGCGTAGGTCACCAGGATGATCGCACCGCCCAGTCCGGCACAGGCCCCGGAGATCAGGACGGCAATATAGCGCATCCGGTAGACGTTAATCCCGGCTGCATCGGCGGCTTGCGGGTGTTCCCCGCAGGCCCGGAGGCGCAAGCCAAAGGGCGTCCGGTATAACAAAAACCAGGAAAGCAAGAGAATCCCCAAGACCAGCCAGGTCGTCCCGTAAGTCTGCGTAAAGAAGAGCCGGCCCAAAATGGGGATCTCGGAAAGCACCGGGATATTCCGCCGGATCAAGCCGTGCATAATCAGAATATTCCCGCTGCCTGTAATATTACGGGCCAAATAAACTGTTATAGCCCCGGCGATCATATTAATCGCCGTCCCGCTGATCACCTGGTTGGCATTGAGCGTAACACTGGCAAAAGCATGGAGCAACGAGAAAACGGCCCCGGCCAGTGTGGCCAAGACAAGGCCGAGTCCGATCGCCACCTCCGGCGGCAGGCTGTTTTCCAAGCGGGAGATGGTCAAAGCACTGGTAAAAAAGCCAACGACCATTAACCCTTCCAGGCCGATGTTGACCACGCCGCTGCGCTCGCTGTATAATCCACCCAAAGCGGTGATGAGCAACGGGATCGTATAAGCAATGGCGTACGGAAAAATCTGTTCAATCAGCTCCCACCACATTACTCCGCACCTCCCACTTTCTCCTGTAATCCAGCCTCCGGACCCGGAGCAAGATCGGTCCTATCCTGGGCTTGCCGGCGGCGCTGCCACCGCGCCCGGAGCCTTTCAATTAGCACGCTGGTCGCCGCGAAATAGATGATCGTGGCGATGATCGAATCGGCGATCTCCGGCGGGACCTTGGTCATGGCGTTCATGAACCCTTTCCCCGAGTGGAGGAGGCCAAAGAAGATCGCCGCCATAAACACGCCCCACGGGGAGTTGGCCCCCAGCAGGGCCACGGCGATCCCGTCAAAGCCCTGGCTCGGCATGACGCCAATCTGCATGTTGGAGGCATAACCCACATAAAAAGCGGCACCGCCTAACCCGGCACAAGCCCCGGCAATTACCATGGACAAAACAATATTCCGGTTCGCCTGAATCCCGGCGTACTCCGCCGCATCACGGTTATAGCCCACGGCCTTCAACTCGTAGCCGAGGGTTGTCCGTTCCAGAATATAGGCGACGAGCAGTACGACGCCAATGGCGAGGAAAAAGCCAAGGTTAATGTAGGAACCCTTAAACAATTTGGTCAACCAGTCCACTTTCAACGAAGCGGCCGCGGGAATCCGCCGCGACTCGGTCTCCAGATATGCCCCCTTGAAATAGGCAGGAACGATATAGTAAACCGACCAGTAGGCAATCCAGTTCATCATAATGGTGCAGACCACTTCATGCACGTTAAATTTGGCCTTTAACCATCCGGGGACCAGCCCCCAAAGGGCACCGCCCAAAGCCGCCGCCAGCACGATCACCGGAAGGAGAAGCGGCTTCGGCCAAGGAACG
The DNA here is from genome assembly GCF_013664685.1 of Capillibacterium thermochitinicola. Taxonomy (NCBI): domain Bacteria; kingdom Bacillati; phylum Bacillota; genus Capillibacterium; species Capillibacterium thermochitinicola. Next base: position 60,128 of record NZ_JAAKDE010000010.1, on the reverse strand, counting down.
GTCAGCCCCAGCGCGGTGGCACACAGGCCCCCGATCAACATCTGCCCGGCCGCGCCGATGTTAAAGAGCCCTGTTTTGAAGGCAAAGGCCACCGATAAACCGGTAAAGACCAGTGGTGTCGCCGTGGCCAGGGTGTTCCCAATCCGCGTAATATTCATCAATCCGCCACTAAAAAGGTAGAAGAAGCCGAGCAGCGGGTTGTTACCGGTCACCAGCATCAGGCAGGCCCCGGCCAGTAAGCCAAAAACTATCGCCAACAGCGCCACGGTGTATTCTTGTCCGGTCTCTTTCTTCAAGCGGTCTTCCCCCTTTGCCCTCCGGCCATCATCAGGCCGATCTCATGTTCATTGGTGGTCTTCGCATCAACGAGCCCGACCAACTCGCCGTTGTGGATCACCGCGATCCGGTCGGACAGGTTCAAGATCTCATCCAGCTCCAAAGAGACCAGCAGCACGGCCTTGCCCTTATCCCTCTGCTCAATGATCCGGCGGTGGATATACTCAATGGCCCCCACGTCCAGCCCGCGGGTGGGCTGGACCGCCAGGAGAAGCTCGGGATTGAGGTCAATCTCCCGCCCGACGATAGCCTTCTGCTGGTTGCCGCCCGAGAGCGAACGGGCCAAAGCGCTTGCCCCCTGGCCCGCACGGACATCAAACTCCGCCATCAAGCGGGTGGCATACTCGGTGATGGCTTCCCGGTTTAAGCGGCCCTTTTCGGCAAAGGGCGCTTGGTCGTAAACTTTAAGAATCATATTCTCCTGGAGCGTATAATCGAGAATCAAGCCGTGTTTGTGGCGGTCCGCCGGAATGTGGGCGATTCCCATCCGGATCCGGTCCCGGATCGAGGAATTAGTAATGTCAATCCCCTTCAGCAGCACCCGGCCGCTCTCTGCCTTGCGCAGGCCGGTAATGACCTCCACCAGTTCGGTCTGGCCGTTGCCTTCGACACCGGCCAGTCCCACAATCTCGCCGGCCCGTACTTCCAGGGAGAAGTTCTTGAGCGCCATTACCTTCCGGTTGTCATAGGCGGACAGGTTCTCAACCTTAAGGACAACATCGCCGGCCACCCGGTCCTCTTTTTCAACAACAAAACTGACCTCCCGGCCGACCATCATCCGGGCCAACTCTTCCTCACTGGTCGTAGCCACCTCTACGGTACCGACCACCCGCCCCCGGCGGATCACCGTGCACCGGTCGGCAATGGCCTTAATCTCCTTGAGCTTATGGGTGATTAAGATAATGGATTTGCCCTCTTTCACCAGGTTGCGCATGATCACCATCAAATCCTGAATTTCTTGGGGCGTAAGCACGGAAGTGGGTTCATCAAAGATTAAAACCTCGGCGTCCCGGTAGAGCATCTTCAAGATCTCAACCCGCTGTTGCATCCCGACGGAGATGTCTTCAATCTTCGCCTCGGGATCCACATTCAGCCCGTACCGCTGCGAAAGCTGTCTGATTCGTTCCGCCGCCGCCTTGTGGTCAATCACCAGCCCTTTGGTCATTTCCATTCCCAGCATGATATTTTCCGTCACCGTAAAGTTATGGACCAATTTAAAGTGCTGGTGCACCATGCCGATCCCCAGCGCATTGGCGACATTGGGGTCGCTGATCTTCACTTCCTGGTCGCGGACCTTGATGGTCCCCCGGTCCGGCGGGTAAAGACCGAACAAGATACTCATCAGAGTGGATTTTCCCGCGCCGTTTTCCCCCAGCAAGGCATGGATCTCGCCCGGTTTCAACTGCAATGTAATGTCATCATTGGCGACGACACCGGGAAACTCTTTCCGGATCCGCAGCATTTCGACGATATACTCCATTACATCGCTCCTTTTCGCTAGTTAATGGCCGTAACACGTGTCAGCCCGATCAACCACTGTCCCTTCTATTATAAACTATATTTGCAATTAAGGAATGGCCGAAAACAATTCCTGCAGATAAGAAAAGAAGAGGATTGTGATGATTCCTCCTCTTTTCCTGAATTTCCCTTCTTCACTACAATATATTATAAGATGTTACCGGATCAAATCCCCGCGCATATCGGAAACGACGATCTCGCCGCTCTTTAACTTGGCGTAGACCTCGGCGACCTTGCTTTCCACATCGGAGCGGAGATTCGGATTCTTTTCCGGAATCCCGATCCCGTCGTTTTTCGCATCAAAGACCAGGATCTGCCCACCGGGGAATTTCCCCTCGGTCTCGGCTTTGATCATATCATAGGTGGCTTTCTTGATCTGTTTCATCGCTGAAGTCAGGATGACCGACTTATTGCCTTCATAGATGCCTTCGTAATATTGGTCGACGTCAACCCCGACCACCCAGACTTCCTGACCGGCCCGGGCCCGGGCTTTCGCCTCATTGATCACACCGATCCCGACCCCGCCGGCGGCGGCAAAGATCGCTTTCACCCCGCGGTCGTACATCTGCGCGGCCAGTTGTTGCCCGGCTGCCACGTTATCGAAAGATCCCTGGTAGATCACATTTTCCGGACGGATCACCATGTTTGTTCCTAAATTGGCGTTGGCGTATTTGACCCCCTGTTGGAATCCCCAGTTAAATTTCTGGACTGCCGGGATCTCCATACCACCGATAAAGCCCAGTTCTCCTTCTTGCAATTGCAACGCCGTGGCCACACCAGCGACAAAACCGGATTCATGCTCCGCGAAAAAGATCGAAACGGTATTTTCTTTCACCACCGGCACAAAATCACCCGCATGGGGATTCCCGTCAATGAGAACGAATTTGGCATCCGGATACCGCTCTTGTGCTTGGTAAATGGCTGTTTCAAACTTAAAGCCAGGGCAGACCATAAATTTGAAGCCCGCATCATAAAGATTGCCAATCTCAGTCAGATAATCGGCTTCGGTTGTCCCCGCCGGTTTCAAATACTTTGTTTCCAAGCCAAGTTCCTCTCCGGCTTGCACAACCCCTTCCCAAGTCCCCTGGTTGAATGATTTGTCGTCAATGGTACCGGCATCGGTTACCATTCCCACTTTCATGCGGCCCATCTTGAGCACGCCGGTACGTTGTCCCACGTTGACCACGACCAATACGGCCACCACCAAGATTACCAGAGCAATTAAGACTTTTTTAAACATTCAGGAGCCTCCTTTGTTTTTGTTTTTTTATTTTGTAATCCCCCGATGAACTGGACATACCCTTTTTTGTCTATCCTTTTACTATTCTAGATAATTTTTGTAAATGTTGCAAGCTTCTGATAGAAATTAGTATATTTTCACTAAAAGTGTAAAATTATTAGTCCACCGTAACCTGCCGTAAAACCGCCAGTAATTCATCGATCCGGTACGGTTTACTGACCACGCCGGAAAAACCATGTTTTTGGTAATCGGCCATGATCGGATCCGAAGCATAACCGCTACAAACGATTGCTTTGATCTGCGGGTCAAAACTCCGTAGTCTGGTAATGACTTCTTTCCCTCCGATTCCACCGGGGATGGTGAGGTCCAGGATCACCACGTCAAAGGGGTTGTTCTCCAATTTGGCCTCCTGGTAGGCCTTGATGGTCTCCTCCCCATTGTGCGTGGTTACAATCTCATGGCCGAAATTGGTCAACAGTTCGGCGACCGCCCGGCAGATCAACTCTTCATCGTCCATCAGCAAAATCCGCAACCGTTCTCCCGGTACCGTTGTTTCATGTTCTTCCGTTTCCCTCTCCGCCGCTTGGGTGGAAGCGGGTAAGTAAATCCGGAAAGTCGAGCCGACCTCCACCTCCGATTCCACTTCGATTACTCCGTCGTGTTGCCGGATGATCGAAAACGCCGTCGCCAGTCCAAGCCCGTTACCACTGGGTTTGGTGGTGAAAAACGGATCAAAGATCTTCCCTAGGATCTCCGGCTTAATCCCCACACCCTGGTCCGTAATGGTTATCTGCACATAATTACCCGGCTTCAGCTTTTGTTTTTGATTGGCCCCGATTTCCACATTATGTACGCTGATGGTAATAATGCCGCCGTGTTGCATCGCCTGTTTAGCGTTGAGCACCAGGTTATGGATGACCTGACTGATCTGTCCGACATCGATGGCAACAGGCCAAAGGTCAGAAGGAATCTGGTATTCCACTTTAATGTTGGAACCCCGGAGCACAAATTCGGTCGTCTCCCGGATTAACCGGTCAAGCGGTGCATTTTTTTTCACCGGGGCCCCGCCTTTGGCAAAGGTCAGTAGTTGTTTGGTTAAGGCACTGGCTTTATAGGAGATCTCTACCGTCTGAGCCAGAGTGGAAGAGATATCGATCTGTTTGGCATACTGAACCGTGGCCAACTGAAGATTGGAGATGATCGCAGCCAGTATATTGTTGAAGTCGTGGGCAATGCCCGCGGCCAAGACCCCCAACGACTCCAACTTTGCCGACTTGATCAGCTCCCGCTCGGCTTGGCGTTTTTCCGTGATATCCTGAAAAACAGTGACCATGCCGATCTCTTTCCCGTTCAGCAGCTTAATGGGGGAGTTCTGGAGCGTGATCGGAATCTTCCCCATATTGCGGGTGATTAACACCAGATCGGGGTGGTTGGCCTCCGGCGGAAAAGTTTCAAATTTTTCGCCGGTTTTTTCATCGCAGACGGTCAAGAGATGACTGAGGGGTTGATTGTAGGCCTCTTCTTCGCTACAGCCAATCATCTTCCGGGCCGCACAATTCAGCAGCATCACCCGGCCGTTCTGGTCGGTGGCAATCACCCCTTCCTCCAGTGAATTAAGGGTGATTTTCAGCAGTTCCCGCTCCGAAGCAAGGGCCTCTTCTTCCATCCGCTTGCGTTCGGTGATGTCCAAGTTAATCCCAATTACCTCGGTCGTATCCTTTCCGACCCGGTTGACCAACCCTTTGGACAGGTTCCAGTGCTGCTGCCCGTGACAATTCGTACGGTACTCGACCTCAAAATCATGGCCAAGGCGGATTGCCCGCTTCAGCCGGTTGTAAACCTCCGCCCGGTCCCGGGGATCAATGGCGGCAAAAAACTCACTGGACGTCAGTGCCACCGGTTCTTGGTTATGCCCATCCAACCAGCAAGTAAACTGGTCCGAATCCAAATCCCACGTCCAGGTGCAAAGTCCGGTCGTCGAGAGGACCAACCGTAAACGCTTCTCGTTTTCCTGCAGTTTCTGCATAAGCAGGAGGTTTTCGTAGGCCAGCGCCACCTGTTTACTGAGGCACATAATCATTTCCGCATCTTCTTCCGTAAAGTATCCCCCGTGCTCTTTATTGCCCAGGGCTACCCAGCCGTACACTTTATTGGGGGTGGCCACCGGCACAACCAGCAATGACCGGTAGGCGCTCAGTTTCTGCCCTTGGTGCCCGTTGGGGGCTTTTTCGTTCCGCGGCCACCGGAATGGTTGCCGCTCCCTGATCACTTGGCGGATGATTACCGGCGGCGGAATGAGTTGGCCAACATTCTCTGCCTCTTTGCCTTGTTGTTTATCCCAGAAATAACGGCTCTTTGTCTTTTCATCCTCAATCGCCAATAGCGCCGATTGACAGTCGATAAACCCCCGCGCCCCCCGGCAAAAGGCTTCCAAAAGCACCGCCGGATTACGTTCGGAAACCAAATTATAACTGAGCTCCATTAAAATGGCCAACCGTAATCCCGCGCTCTGGCGGAAGATGGTCTGCACCGAATCGGCGGTAGCAGCCGCCTCCTCAGTAGCGGCTTGCGGTATGTTCAACGGTGGGGGGCCCAACACTTTATTGATGGCTTCCAAGAGAGCGGATGGCTCGGAAGCCTTCGGGATTGCTTGGCAGGTTTCATTCAGCTCACGGAGATGGATAACTTGGGGTTGGCGGTAGGTGGCTGTATAGAAGATAACCGGAATCTTGCGCAACCGATTTTCCCGCCGCAAGCGGCGGACCAGTTCGAAACCGTCCATCCCCGGCATCACGATGTCACTGATGATTAAATCTGGCACTTTTAGCCGGGCAATCGCCAGGGCTTCTTCTCCACTACCCGCCTTTAAGATGGAATGTCCCGTGTACCCAAGCCAGGTGTTGAGCATCTGTCGGCTGAGGGCATGGTCTTCAATAATAAGAATTGTCGCCATAATCTTCCCTCCTTGGTCCTCAGATTTCCCCACTTCATCCTTGGACTTCCTCTACAATCCTTTAATTATCGACAAAAAAAGGTGAAACGCGGGGGTTCGTTCACCTTTTTTTAAACCGCTGACCGGTAACCGGAGGATCTTTATTATGTCGCTACTGGACAAACCCATGTCTCCTTTCACGCTGAGAAAAGAATTAACCCTATATTGATTTAATATAAATATGTTTTTATTTTAATTCTCGTTTGAAATTGATTTCCCTTCTCCTTTCACGAAAGAGATTTTAGCGTTTTGCAAAAAAATCTTGGTCTAATTTGTTTCATAGAAAGAAATATGCTAGCCTACCCCCTTGATCCCCGGCATGGACCAACAAAAATATACGAAAGGAGAGTATTTTGTTACAGTTTCACCCTTTACTATCAACTTATTTTCAAGTATTATAATTGCATACAAATACTTATGGGGTGATTATTTATGAAGAGAAGCCTTGCTTTTGTCCTCATTTTGTTGTCCGTCCTCTTCCTTCTCTCCGGATGTTCCGGCACGAAAAAGGATACTTCCTGGGAAGATGTGAAAAAGAAAGGCGTCTTTGTCCTGGGGTTGGATGACAGCTTCCCGCCGATGGGGTTCCGGGATGAAAACGGGCAGATCGTCGGTTTTGATATCGATGTGGCCAAAGAAGCTTGCCGCCGTCTCGGTATTGAACTTAAGTTGCAACCAATCAACTGGGATGCCAAAGAACAAGAATTAAATACAAAAAATATCGACTGTATCTGGAACGGCTTAACCATAACCCCCGAACGCCAGAAGAATATCCTCTTTACCAAACCATACATGGATAACCGGCAGGTCGTCATCGTCCGGGCGGATTCGGGGATCACCTCCCTGGCCGCTTTGGCCGGAAAAACCCTGGGCTTGCAGGCCGGCTCCAGCGCAAAAGATGCCTTAAGTAGCGCCCCCGGCTTTGAAGCCTCGTTAGGGAACGTCATCGAATTTGACGAGAACATGACCGCGCTCATGGACCTGGAAATGGGCGGCTTGGATGCGGTCCTGATGGATGAGATCGTGGCGCGCTATTACATCCAACAAAAAGACAAGAACTTTATCGTCTTGGACGAGGCTTTGGCCAGCGAAGAATACGGCATCGGGTTCCGCAAAAACGATCAGTCGTTAATGGAAAAATTCCAGGATACCCTTATCGCGATGGCAAAAGACGGCACGCTGGCGGCCATCTCCAATAAATGGTTTGGTGAGGATATCACCGTAATTGACCGCTAAGGTCCGCAAAGGACAAATACGGTAAGGAAGAAGGGTTATGGGTTCCAGAGGGAACTTCATAACCCTTTTCGCTAATATTTTCTGGCCACCCTGAACTTTTGCCGAATGGAAACCATCTTTAAAGAGGATTCCCGGCGCTTGCTGCGAATACATCATATCAGCCAAACGAGCGACTAAAGAACAAAAGGAGTTTTCTTAATGTTTGTCCTGGAATACAGTACCCAACTTCTCAAGCAAGTGGCCTTACTGGGCTCCGGCGCCTTAACCACCCTCCGGATCTTCTTCCTGACCCTCCTTTTTTCCCTGCCGTTGGGTCTCCTGATCGCCCTGGCCCGCATGGCCCCGTATAAATGGTTGAATTTACCCGTACGCTTCTATATTTTGATCATGCGCGGAACCCCTTTGATTTTACAACTGATCTTTTTCTACTTTGCGCCCTCCGCTATTCTGCCGGAAGGATTAAGATTCACTCTCCCCCGTTTCACCGCCGCCGTTGTAGCGTTCTCCCTTAATTATGCCGCCTATTTTGCCGAGATTTACCGCGGCGGCATTGAGTCAATCCCCCTCGGCCAGTACGAAGCGGCAGCCGTTTTGGGTTTTACGAAAAGCCAGACTTTTTTCCGGATCATCCTTCCCCAAGTGATCAAGCGGATTCTGCCGCCCGTTAGCAATGAAGTGATCACTCTGGTCAAAGACACTGCTTTGATCACTGTCCTTGGCATCACCGAGCTGTTCCGGGTCGCCAGAAACGAGGCCAACCGCCTCTTTTCCACGACTCCGCTCTTTATCGCCGGTCTTTTCTATCTCTTTATGAACTGGATCGTCACCAAAGTTTTTGACGCCGCCGAAAAGAAGCTGAGTTATTACCGATGAAAAAAGAGGAGCTGACCCCATGGAAATCCTTCGCGTGGAAAACCTGTATAAAAGCTTTGCCGGCACCGAAGACGTGGTGACCGGGGTGTCGTTTCAGATCAACGAGGGGGAGGTCGTCGCCCTGATCGGCCCTTCCGGTTCCGGTAAAAGCACCCTCCTGCGCTGCCTCACCCTTCTGGAGAAGATCGACCACGGCGCCATCTACGTGGCGGGCGAACCCATGGTGACCACTGCGCCTTCGGGCGAGGTCATCTATGCGCCCGAGGCGGCCTTAAGAAAGATCCGTTTACGCCTGGGCATGGTCTTCCAGAATTTTAACCTTTTCCCCCATTTCTCTGTGCTCCGGAACATTACGGAAGCACCCATCCATGTGGCCGGGATGCCCCCCGCCGAAGCGGAGGCCCTCGCCCGCCAGTTGTTGGCCAAGATTGGCCTCTCCGACAAGGCCGACGCCTATCCCTACCAGCTTTCGGGCGGCCAATCGCAACGGGTGGCGATCGCCCGGGCTTTGGCCATGAAACCGGATATCCTCTTCTTTGACGAGCCCACCTCGGCGCTGGATCCGGAGTTAACCGGTGAAGTACTCAAAGTAATCCGGAATTTGGCCGCCGAACAGATGACGATGATGGTGGTCACCCACGAGATGGCCTTTGCCCGTGAAGTGGCCGACCGGGTCATCTTTATGGATAAGGGGCAGATTGTGGAAGAAGGGACCCCTGAAATCCTCTTCGGCCGGCCGGCCAACGAACGGACCAGAACCTTCCTGGGGAATTACAACCTAAACGCCGGTTCTTGATGCTTCGGGCCAACCCTTTGCCGGGGCATAAAACCGGCACGTCCGCGCCGCCGCACAGTTCGCCAATCATATTAGCCGGGCATGATAAATTACGGGGTCAAGGTTAGGCTAGGGCCAAGGCAAGCTAAAGGTAAAATGTACTAAGGAGAGAACGGTCATGGAAAAGGACAATAACTGCTGTACCCGCTTGAAACCAAAAAGCCCGGACCTTTCCCGCCCGGACTTTTCCCCGCTCTGCCAACGGATCGACTTGCTACTGGCCCAAAAAGACCAAGTGCTGGTCGCCATCGACGGCAACAGCGGTGCGGGCAAAACCCGCCTGGCCGCTTTCCTCGCCAGCCTTTACCATTGCAACGTTTTTCACATGGATGATTTTTTCCTCCCCCCGGCACTGAAAACGGCGGCCCGTTTAAACGAGGTTGGCGGGAATGTGGATTACCACCGTTTCAAAAACGAAGTGATTTCGGGCCTGCAAAGCGGCCGGCCCTTTCAATACCGGGTCTACGACTGCCACGCGGAGGCCTTTACCCGGTGGATCACTGTTCACCCCAAACCATTAAATATAATCGAAGGGGTGTACAGTCTCCATCCGACCTTGATCGCCCATTACGACCTGAAAATCTTTTTGCGGGTGGAGGCCGCGGAACAAAGCAGACGGATTCTGGCGAGGAACGGGCCCGAACTCCACCGCCGTTTTCTTGAGGAATGGATTCCCCTGGAGAACCGGTATTTTCAAGAACTGGGCATCGCCGAAAAATGCGATTTCGTCTTTTCCACCTAAGCCTCCCTTCAATCTTTGGCCTTTAAAACCGGCACGGCAAAGAAGGCCCGGCCAAACAGGCGCATATTGGTAAGTTCTCCGCCCGGATGTCGCATAATAAGTGCAAGAACTTTTTTCGAGGTGGAGCATGGGAAAAGAGCATTATCTCCCGGGCCTGATCGCCGGAACCTGCGGCGGAGTCGCCGCCACCATAGTGAACCTGATGCTGATTCTCCTTTTCAAAGTCGGTAACCTCCGGTTTATCGATTTCGCCGGGGTCTTTATTTTTGGCCATCCCCCCGCAAGCCCGGGGGAAAATTTACTCGCTTTCCTTGGCTATTTGGGTTTTTCCGCGAGCCTTGGCGTCCTCTTTACCTACTTGGTTGGCTTCCCGCCCAAACCTTATCTCCTCTTAAAAGCGATCCATTTCGGCCTGGGCGTCTGGTTTTGTTCCTACGCCCTGACTTTACTCTTTAAAGTCCCCGAACTGGCCAAGATCTCCCTGGGTTCGGCCATAACCAACTTCCTTGCTGCCGCCGTCTACGGTTTGGTCGTGGGTCTGGTCCTCCGTTTCCTGGCAGAAAAAACAGCCGCGACCAACGAAAAGTAGCGGCTGTCTGTTCTCGAACTTCGCTTTCAAAGCGCGCTTTCCCTGTTCACTCCAACAAGGCCAAAAGCTCCGGAACGGTGTGGGCAATGTGGGTCGGGCCCGCCGCTTCCAGCTCGGCCGGTTCGCCGTAGCCATACGTGACCGCAATCGCGGCAATCCCATTGGCCTTCGCCCCTTCAACGTCAAACTGCCGGTCCCCCACCATGACGGCCTTCTCCTTCTCCGGCGGGAGCAAAGCAAGGACCGTCGCGATTACCTCGGCCTTCTTGGTCCGTTGCCCGTCCAGGTAGCTGCCGATGATTAAGTCGTCGGCAAAATACCGGTCAATCTGGAAATGGGCGAGCACCTGCCGGGCGAAGACGGTCGGTTTGGAAGTTGCCAAAGCCAGCTGCTTTCCGCGGTCGACCAGGGCCCGGAGCAATTCGGGGATGCCCGGATAAAGCCGGTTTTCAAAGATCCCGCGCGGCCCGTAGTACTCCCGGTAGTACGCCACCGCTTCCCTGGCTTTTTCTTCATCAAACCCATAATACTTCATAAAGGAATCCATCAGCGGCGGGCCGACAAAACGGCGCAGAAATTCAGGGTCACCGTCAAGCCCGAATTTCCGTAAGGCATAACGGACCGAATTGATAATCCCGACTCCTGGATCGGTTAGTGTTCCGTCTAAGTCAAAAAGGATGTATTGGTATGACACCTTGACCACTCCATGCTGTAATCTTTACGGCATTGACCGCTATGTTCGTTCCCCCGTAGGGAGCCAGTCCCGGTAAATCCCCGGCTCCGACCCTTCAATTTCAATGGCCCCGACTGCTTTACGGTAAAAGTCAACCGGCCCGGCGCCACCGATGATCGCGTACGCATAACCCATCTCTGCCAAACCGTGCAGGGCCGCCAAAAGCAAAGCGCGCCCGACCCCCTGTCCCCGGGCCTCAGCCGTCACTCCCGTCGGCCCGAAAAAGCCTTTCGCCGTGACATCATAGCAGGCAAACCCGATGATTTTTCCGTCCTGAACGGCAATAAAACAACTAATCGGTTGCCTGGCAAAAGCCACTTCACATTCGGAAGCCCATTCCGCGCCAAATTCCCGGTTGACCCACTCGACCACGGCTTTTTTTTCAAAGGCCAGGGGATGGCGGAGCTTGATCCCGGCCGCCAGCAACCGCTCCTGGAGTGGGGCAAGTGCAGGAAGTTCATATAATTTCACCAGCAAATCAGGCAAACTACGATCCTCCTTTCCCGCTTTCCAGAACCGAAACTTCCAAAATTAAAAGACGCAACCAACAAAGTTTATATTTCGATTCCGGCCCCCACTTTCCTTTAAATAATCAAGTGAACAAGGCATGGTTATAAAAAAGGCTGCCTTACAAGAGTAGAAGGCAGCCCCAGCCTTATGGTCTCTACCCGGTAGTAACCTTATTGCCTCAGTCCTGGTGTAACCTTATTGTTTCTGCCCGGTGTAGATCAAGATCGCATCGCACAAAAACTGCGCGGCTCCCGGCTGGACCTGGTCATCATAGTAGGCGGTAAAACGGGGGTCCGCCACGTACATGCGGGCCAGTCCGGCATGGGCCTCTTTGTTATAATGTCCCCACGCGAAACTCAACCATTGCCGGTGTAAATCCGCAGTTTTCTGCGCCAGGTCGCCGGAGGGATCCCCGGTCGCCATCGCCGCCTTCAGGGTTTGCAGTACCTCCGCGCCCAGCCGCTGCCATTCTTCGTACTGCTCAACCGTCATGTTTTTAAGGATCTCATTGGAACGGTTGACGGCTTCGTCACCGTACTTGGCCCGGGCTTCCGCGCCGTATTTCTCTTCGTTCTCCGCGATCATTTTTTGCTTGAACGCTTCAAACTTCTCTTGATCGGTCATTGTTATTTTTCCCTCCTTCAAGGCGATTGTCTTTTCCACATTGGCGATCAAAAGATCAACATGTCGCCGCTTCGCCAGCAGCTTGGCCCGGTGCTCTCTTAAGGCTGCCAGCTCGTCAAAGGACGGTGCGGTGATCAGCCGTTTAATCTTTTTCAACTCCACGCCAAGCTCCCGGTAGAAAAGGATTTGCTGGAACCGATCCACTTCCGCCTGTCCGTAAAGGCGATAACCCGAAGCACTCACCCGCGCGGGCTTTAAAAGACCAATCTCATCATAGTAGCGGATGGTCCGCGGGCTGATCCCGGCAAGCCTGGCCAATTGCCGCACCGTGTAAGCCATTTCCTCACCTCCCGCAACCCCACTATACACCTTTACGTTACGTTAAGGTCAACACCTTTTTCCGTTTTTTATTCTGCCATCCGTTTTAGTGCTTCCACATCAATAATCTTCATCGAAGCACCATGAAAGTCGATCACGCCCTCCGCTTTCATCCGCCCCATCTCCCGGGAGAGGGAAGGCCGCGCCACGTTGAGAAATTCCGCCATTTCATTGCGGTTAAAGGGCAGCATGAAGGTCGTCGCCCCCGCTTCCTTTGCCTGTTCCAACAGAAACACAGCGATCTTGCCGCGGAGCGTCTTAATGGTCAGTTGTTCCACTTTCCGGTTGAGATAGAGCGCCTTTTCCGAGATAATCCGGAGCATATTAATGATTAAGCGCCGGTGCCCCAAGCACTGCCGCGGACAGCTCCCGATGATCTTTTCCGGCGACAAAAAAAAGACCGCCGCATCCTGCTGGGCCTGGATCGTCGCCGGCCATCCTTTCCGCCCGGAAAAAGCCACCATCTCCCCAAAAAGATCCCCCGCCTGTAAAGTGGAAAGGATCACCCGGTTCCCGGCCACACTCTCTTTGGTCACGATCGCCCGCCCGGCCAGAACCACCCCAACACCCAGGAATTTCTCGCCCTCCACCGTCACCAGTTCATTCCGGCGAAAACGGCGGACCTCCGGGTTTAGACAGGCCAGCATGCTTTGGAGTTCTTCCGGCTCAATCCCGGCAAACAAGGGGCAGACCGCCAACTCGGCTTGCCATTTTGTAAACATTCCGGCACCACCCATTTCGTAACCTAAGTTACCATTCGTTCGCCTTCATTTTATTACAACATCCCTAGCCGCGCAATGAGTTTAAAGCTGACAATTTGGTAACATTGGTTACCGCGTATCGGCCTTTAATTTATTAGAATAGACTTGCAAGAAACAGAGTAGAAAGCCGGTTACAACCTCCGCCGAGGTTGAATTGGGATATTGCAACGAAAACTGTTTCTCGAAATTTGATCCAAAAAGGGAGATTAAAAAATGAAAACCATCAGAAAGATCATTTCCATCGATGAAGAGAAATGTAATGGTTGCGGCCTTTGTGTCACCGCCTGCCACGAAGGGGCCCTGCAACTGGTCGATGGAAAAGCCAAATTAGTCTCGGAATCCTACTGCGACGGTCTGGGGAATTGTCTCCCCGAATGCCCGACCGGGGCGATCACCATTGTCGAGCGGGAAGCCGACCCCTTTGACGAAGCCGCGGTTAAAGAAAATATGGCCCGGCTGGCGCAGACCAATATGGCAGAGGCTAAGGCGGAAGCGAATACCCCACCGCCACTGGCATGTGGCTGCCCGGGGACCCACGCCAGGACAATCCGGCCCAATGCCCCGGCTGTTCAGGAGACCAATAACGCGCCCCAAGCCGCACCGACCTCCCAGCTCAGGCAATGGCCATGTCAGTTGCGGTTAGTACCGGCAAATGCGCCCTACCTGAAGGAGGCCAACCTGCTGATTGCCGCCGACTGTGCCGCCTATGCCTATGCCAGTTTCCACCAAGATTTCATGCGGAATAAGGTGACTTTAATCGGCTGTCCCAAACTGGATGCGGCTGATTACAGTGAAAAGATCGCCGCCATTCTGGCCGCCAATGACATTAAAAGCATCACCGTCGTCCGCATGGAAGTGCCCTGCTGCGGCGGTCTGGTCCACGCCGTAAAAACGGCCTTGATGCTGAGCGGCAAACTCGTGCCCTGGCAGGTCGTGACGATTGGCACCGACGGTTCAATTCTTGAACAATAACATTATGATTATAAAGACAAGCTTAAGGAGGAATTTAGACAATGAGTAACATGTTCTGTTTTCAATGTGAACAAACCGCCGGGGGGAAAGGCTGTACCAAAGTTGGTGTCTGCGGCAAACAACCGGAGGTGGCCAATCTCCAAGACGAACTGACCGGTGCTCTGGTCGGGCTCGCCCGGGCGGCCGAAGGGAAAAAAACCGACCGCCGGACCGACGACCTTATCATGCAAGGCCTTTTCGCCACTGTGACCAACGTCAATTTTGACGGCGCCCGGATCAAGGAACTCATCGCCCAAGTCCGCAGCGCGAAAGCCGCTCTGGGCGACGTCGCCGACCTCGACCCCGGTACTTTATGGCAAGGCGACCCCGATCTGGTTTCCTTGCGTTCCCTGCTCCTTTTGGGTCTACGGGGAATGGCCGCTTATGCCTGGCACGCCGCCGTCCTCGGCCACCGCGATGATGAGGTGACCGGCTGGTTCTACAAAGGACTGCGAGCCGTCGGCGCGGAACACACCGTGGAAGAAAGGTTGGCTCAGTTGAAGGAGTTTGGTGAGGTCAACCTGAAATGCATGGCTCTCCTTGATCAGGCCAACACCTCCACTTACGGGCACCCGGTGCCGACGAAAGTCAGTACCATTATTGAAAAAGGGCCCTTCATCGTTGTCTCCGGCCACGATCTCCATGATTTGAAACAACTGCTGGAGCAGACCGAAGGCAAGGGGATCAATATCTATACCCACGGGGAAATGTTGCCGGCCCATGCTTACCCCGAGCTGAAAAAATACCCGCACCTGAAGGGGAATTTTGGCACGGCCTGGCAAAACCAGAAAAAAGAACTGGACGGGATTCCCGGGGCGGTCCTCTTCACCACCAACTGCTTGATGCCACCCTTGGATTCCTACGCCGACCGGGTCTTTACCACGGCCGTCGTCGGTTACCCCGGCCTCGTCCATATTCCGGCTGATGAAAACGGGAAAAAAGATTTCACCCCCGTCATTAACAAGGCCTTGGAACTTGGCGGCTGGACCGAAGACCACAAAATGACCGGCATCAACGGTGGTACCGTCCTGACCACCGGCTTTGCCCGCAACACGGTGCTGGGTGTGGCCGATCAGGTCATCGACGCCGTGAAAAACGGGGCCATCAAACACTTCTTCCTGGTGGGCGGCTGCGACGGAGCCCGTCCCGGCCGGAACTACTACACCGAATTTGTGAAACAAACGCCCAAAGACACGGTGATTTTAACGCTGGCCTGCGGGAAATACCGCTTCAACGACCTGGATTTGGGCGAGATCGGCGGTCTCCCCCGCCTCCTGGATATGGGGCAATGCAATGACGCCTACTCCGCCATCCAAGTGGCGCTGGCGCTGGCCAAAGCCTTCAATTGCGACGTCAATGAACTGCCCCTGACCCTGGTCCTCTCCTGGTACGAGCAGAAAGCGGTCTGTATCCTCCTTACCCTGCTGGCGCTGGGGATCAAAAACATCTATCTCGGACCAAGCTTGCCCGCTTTCGTCTCGCCCAATGTCCTGCAGGTGCTGGTCGACAACTTCGGGATTAAACCGATCAGCACGCCGGAAAAAGACCTGAAAGCGATCCTGGGCTAAGCCGGTCGTGCGCCGGCCATAAAATAAAGCGGAGATGAGTTTAGCTCATCTCCGCTTTTAAAGATCCGGCACGTAAGTCAAACGTAAGTTAAACGATCATCACAAGAGAAATCTTTTAAATTCAGGAGGGCATCATGAGCCATTTAGAAAACTTCAAACGGCAGCACCGCGAAATCAAAGAACTGGTGGACAATTTAACCACGATGCTGAAGCAAGACCTTCTCGTACAAGAACCCACAAAAGTCAGGACCGTCCTCTCCACCCTCGCCGGTAAACTGATGATGCACCTGGCGATGGAAGACCAATTCCTTTATCCCACCCTCATCCAGAACGGCAACGCCCAAGCCCAAACCACTGCGGCTCGCTTCAGTAACGAAATGGGCGGCTTGGTCCAAGTTTTTAAAGACTACTCCACAAAATGGTTGAATCCAAGCTCAATCAAAGCAGACCCCGAAGCTTTCATCAGCGAGTCGCACGAAATTCTCCAGGCGCTACGGCACCGCATCGCGCGAGAAGACAGCGAGTTGTATCCCCTTGTTGAATGAGTCTGTCAACTTGCGCCGCCTCATCTTTTTGACAGGATAACAAAAAGGGGGCTACTCCGTTAGCCACCCTTTTTTCATTTTTTAATCCTTTGACAATTAACATTTATTATTATAAAGGTCCTTTAAACGGCCGCACTCTTCCGTTGAAAGCGTTGTTTTATTTTACCAAAGACCCCAAGCTGACCCAGGATTAAACCGATAATCGCTAAGAACAGAACCAAACTGACCGGACGGGTCACAAAGATTGAGATATCACCATGGGACGCTTGTAACGCCCGGCGAAAACTGGTATCAACCAACGGACCAAGGATGATCCCCAAAACCAACGGCGCCGGCGGATATTTGCCCTGATTCAAGAGGAGGCCGAACAAACCGGCGATAAAGACAAGGACAATATCTAAAAACCGGAGATCCAAGGCGTAGGATCCGATCGCGCATAGGACCGCAATGACCGGCATCGTAATGGCGTTTTTAATTTGGAGGATCTTAGACATCGGTTTGGCAATCATTATGCTAATACCCCACATAAACACCGTAGCCACCACCAACCAGGAAACGACCTGATAGAGAAAGGCCGGGTGTTGGAAGGTCAACATCGGACCGGGCTGGACTCGTTAATTCGCACCGCGGAACGGGAAAACTCGTCGGGCAATTGTTTTAAATATATTAATAATGTGCTACTTTTTTGATAACTGGATTTTGTGTTTTGAATTCATTTTTCGCGAAAAAAAACTCAAACCTCCAGTTCCCCCCACAAGCTTCCGTTCTCCTTGATAACCCGCGCAATATTTTCACGGCTGTTTTGAATATGCCGCATCGCCAAAAGCTGGGCACTGCCCGGGTCCCTTTTCTCCAGCGCGGCTATAATATCCAAGTGTTCCTGGAGGGTCTCATCGGGGGGACGAACCAGACCTTTTTGGTAACTGAAACGGTAGATATTAAACATCTCGTTAATCTGGAATAACAACCGGTTCCCGGCGATCTCCACCATCCGGGTGTGGAAAGTTTGGTCGTTCACCAGATAGCTTTTCTTTTCCTCACTCGACCATTCCCCGTTGAACCGGAACGGAGTAAAATATGCTTTCAGTTCGGCGATCTCCGCATCCGTCGCGTGCTCAGCCACCGCCCGGGCGGCGACCCCTTCAACAACCTCCCGCACCGCAAAGATCTCCATCATCTCGGCCAAA
Source organism: Capillibacterium thermochitinicola (assembly GCF_013664685.1). NCBI lineage: Bacteria > Bacillati > Bacillota > Capillibacterium > Capillibacterium thermochitinicola. The sequence goes on along the minus strand of NZ_JAAKDE010000010.1, from coordinate 42,450 downwards.
GTAAGCTTTTTGACATAGAACCCATGCCTGGGGATATACTCCACCAGATTTTCACTGGTCAAGCGTTGCAAAGCTTTAATCAGCGGCGTGCGGCTGACCCCCAATTGCTGCGCCAAATGTTCCTGTAAAATCTTACTTCCAGGAGCAAGGGTTTTATTCCAGATCATCTGTTTCACTTGCCGGTAAATATGCGTATTTAAGTCTTCAAAATTACCAATCAGCTTATTTTGTAATTTCTCCATCTGACTTAGCACCTTTTCCCCCAATGTTATTTTTACAATACTACATATATCCTTGCCCCGGAAGGTTTACTCAAGGTTTATTCCTCGATCATGTTCACGTGATAGGGCGGGACTTGCCCCTTCATCACCGCCAGAATGTTTTCCGCCGCCATCAGGCCCATCTTGGTCCGGGTTTCCATACTGGCGCTGGCGATATGCGGCAAAAGTACCACATTGTCCAGTTCCAGCAAACCGGGGTGCACCTTCGGCTCTTCTTCAAAAACATCAAGCCCGGCACCGTAAATCTGCTTTGCTTTCAGGGCTTTTACCAAAGCGTCTTCGTCCACCACCGGACCGCGGGCGGTATTGATCAAAATCGCCGTCGGCTTCATCAAGCTCAGTTCATGGGCGCCAATCAAATGGCGTGTCTCCGGGAGGAGCGGAACATGGAGGCTGATAATATCAGCTTCCTTAAGGAGCGTCTCCTTATCAACATAGGTCGCGCCGGTGGCTTTTTCGAACTCAACATTACGGACAATATCATTGTAAAGCACTTTCATGGCAAAACCCTGCGCTCTTTTCCCGACGGCCTCGCCAATCCGTCCGCCGCCAATAATGCCCAATGTTTTCCCGGTGACATCCTGCCCTAAAAAGAGCATCGGGGCCCAACCCTTGAACTTCCCTTCCCGGGTAAACCGGTCGGCTTCCACAACCCGCCGGGCAACGGCAAAGATTAACGCCCAAGCCAAATCGGCCGTGGTATCGGTCAGGACGCCGGGAGTGTTGCTCACCCAAATCTTCCGTTTGGTGGCGGCTTCAACATCGATATTGTTGTAGCCCACCGCATAATTGGCGAAGATCTTCACCCCTTGGGCGGCGTCCAACACTTCGGCATCGATTGTATCGGTTAAGAGGCAAAGAACAGCGTCGCGACCCTTGACTTTCGAGATCAGCTCGGCTTTGGTTAAAACCCGGTCTTCCTCGTTTACCTCAACCTCACAGGAAGCGCTTAATAAATCTAAAGCCGGCTGGGGTATTCTCCTGGTTACATATACCTTTCATTTCGCCATCGTTGTTCCTTCTTCCTTCCTAGCATACTAATTAATAACCAAGTTGGGTTTTGAATTCAAAATTCTTAATTACTTTATTCGCCTCCTTTCAAGTTATTCCTTCTTTTTAATAACATTTTTTTAAGATCATAAAAGATCAAACTACCAGCCACCCCGAAACCTTATACAGCCGAAAAAGTTGCCGGCGCCAACACCAACGAAAATTGATGAACAATCGTTGTAACGGGCACGGTAATACTATCTGAGCTCTGCGACAATATCTTTTAAGGTTTCAGGCCCGCCGACATTCCCGGGAAAGATGATGTAGGACAAACCCGGAAAACGACTCTCCGGTCCCAACCGCCAGACCGTGATCCCGGGCCTGATCTGTCCCAGGACAAAGGCTTCTTTGACCTTAAGTCCTTTGACCCCGATATCACTGGAGGTGATCCCGCCTTTCGCGACCAAAAACCCGGGTTTGCTTTTAAGGCCTTGGACCACCCGGACCAATCCTTCGGAGACCCGTACCGAATAAAGCAGGTTTTTTTCGCTCTTTTCCCCCTGCCGGTCGGAGCGCCAGTAGTCACGGGTTGTGTAGATACAAACATCCCTGCCCATTTGGAATCCTTTTTCGGCTTCCTCGGTCACGCGCGCCACTTCCGTCTGTAAAGAACAATCATCCTTGGCCGCGGCGACCTGCCATTCGACCCAGTGGATGCCGGGCAGATCTTTTAACGCCGCAAGCTGCTTTGTGGTCCGCTCCACATACGAACCGACGATGATTAACCCCGGCCCCCGCGCGCCGCCGGCCGGATAGAGATCGTCCTTGGTTAAATAGGGTTTCGGGCGGATCCCCCCGATGGCCTGGACAAAGGAGGCTGCGGTCCGGTACAGGTACCTTTTCCCCCGGGCGATTGCCCAGCTCGACATTGCTCCTGGCCACCGCCCCCGGGGCATAATAGATGCTATCCTCAAAGCCGACGCGCACAAAGGTGGCCCCCATCCCCACCGCGGTCGCCAGCATGGAGAAATCCTTCATGCCGTGATGGACCAGCCCCCAGGCGGAACCGGGCGGGATCATGCCACTCAAGAAATGAAGGTTATAAGCGTTGGCCGGTAAGGCGCCACGAAAACCAAGCGAAAAGGAAAAGTGGAACGGCGGCTTTAATACCCCTTCTTCCGCCAGGAGCATGGTGTTATGGATCATCCCGCCTTCGAAGATCTCAAGCTCCGGCTGGACATTGTTTTTCTCCATCTTCCTTGCCCAATAACGGATATCGTGGAGGGTATTGATGTACACTCCTTCGTCAAAATTGGCCGAGCCCATATTCAAAGAGGCACTCTCGACCCGGGGTTCGTCGACCGCGACCGATCTTTCCTCAAGGGAAAGATTGGAAACGCCGCCGGTTGAACCTTGAATAATAATGTCCGACTCCTTCCGGATCAAATCAAGCGTTGTTTTGAAATCGGTTAAATCGGCGGTTTGCTCCCCGGCCTTGTTCCTGACATGCAGGTGGACAAGGCTGGCTCCCGCCTTGGTGCAGCCAATCACTTCACGGGCAACCTCTTCCGGAGTAAGGGGATTCTTGGTTTCTTTTAAGGGACTCGAAGCTACCGGAGCCACCGCAACGATTATTTTTCTCATTCTATCCAACTCCTTCGTTATGTTTTTATTGAAAAAATGAAGAGCCCTACACCAACAGCTCTTCCCGTTTCCCCTACTGGCCTGCTTCTCCCGATTTTAGTAAGGTGATCAGCATATCCAGACCCTGTTCCATCTCTCTTCTGTACTGCGCGGCACCGATCCGCTGGTACAGTTTTTTGCACAGATTGAGGGCGGTCGCGTTAAAACCGGCCAGGCTTTGTGCAATCCCGTTAGCGCGCGCCAATACTTCTCCCCGCGGGCAAACCCAGTTCACCAAGCCGATCTCCTGCGCCTTGCGGGCGGAAATCGTCTGGCCGAAAAAGGCCAACTCCATCGCTTCCTTCCGGCCCAAGGTACGGCTTACCCCGGTCAAGGCCATCATGGGAGCAAGACCGGAAGTAATCTCCGGGACACCAAATTCCGCTTCTTCAGAGGCAACCGCCAGGTCACAGGCTTCGACCAGATGAAACCCGCCACCGAGGGCGTGCCCCTGCACGGCGGCGATCACCGGTTTGCTAAGACCGGTAATCGTCAGGTGCAAATCGATAAAACTCTCCCCGAATTTCCTAATCTCCATGGAACTTTGGTGCCGAAAGTCGCCCAACTCGCCGCCGTTACAGAAGTATTCCCCCTCGCCGGTGAGGACCACGACGCGGCAATCCCCGTTGTCCTCCGCTTTCTTTAGGGCCAAAACCATTTCGTTCATGGTTTGAATATTTAGTTTGTTGGTCTGTGCCGGACGGTTTATGGTCAAAAGGCCGACGTTCCCTTGTTGCGCGTAGCGAATATTTTTATAATCCATCATTGCCACCCTTTTCTGTCGTTAAGCCACGACCAGCCTTGGCCTATCCAAAGATTCCCCGGTACTGTTTGTAGGGTATCCTTCCAAAGAGAATCTAAATAGATAAGATCCCGCTTCAGGTAAACAACCCTTATAGCAACACAAAATATTGGATCGGCAGAACAATAAAGGTCGACATGGCGGTGGTCACGATCCAACAAGTGTTGGCCAGATCGACATCCAAATCATAGATGGTGGGCGGGACCATTGCTATGAAGCCGACCGGCATCGCCGCCAAAACAGCCACTACTTTTAATGGGAGCCCATTGTCGATTTTTCCTAAGCCCACCAGAGTCCCAAAACCGATCGCAATCAAGGGAACGACAACAAATTTGATTGCCGCCACCAAAAAAGCGGGTTTCAGATAAGGACCCATCCGCTGAAATTTTAAGGCCATACCGATCGAAACCAAGAGCAAAAAGGAGCTGAGCGGAATAACAATAAAATTAATCTGTTGATAGAATTCAGGCCGTGGAAGACCGCTAAGGTTGAGGACGAATCCCAGCCAGATACTTCCCAAAAGGACCAGGACAAAAATATCGGTGAAGATAATCTTCAACCTTGTAATGAACCCTTCGCCTCCGGCCGCCGAGGAACTGAAGGACTTGGCGATCGGGAAACCGACGGCATAATAGAGGAACTCCTCCAGGAGTTTATAAAAGGAAACCAAAGCAAAACCGGGCTCGCCAAAGAAATAATAACAGACCAGCCCCCCAAGGGAACCAATATTGGCAAACGAACCGCAAACGATGTAGGCTCCCGTTTGGTACCGGGACATTTTTAAGAGCCTGGCCACCAAGAAAGCAAGTATTCCCCCAACTATTAGATTATTCATTCCGATAAACGGCATCGCCGCCACTTCAGCATGTCTCCATTCCACCACCCAGATCGCACCGATAAAGGCAATCGGGTTCAAACCCAATAAGGCGATTTTTTGCAAGGTTTTTCGAATCTCGCCAACCGGGCGGGAAGTCTTGATCAGGTTATGGTCGATCATTAGGCGAAACACATACCCGGTCAAGAGTCCACCGATTACGATACCTAGTGAAGACAGGAGTCTGCTCATTTTATACCCCTTCTTCCTTCATGAATTTTAAATTTTGAATTCAAAATAAAAGATTATAATATTACATATAAAAAGTACGCCACCAACCCGAAAACACCTTCTTTTTTATCTATTTATGCCAATAATAATTTTTTTATCGCTAAAAAATAAAAACACCTCCCCTCGGATTTTAGCCCGTGGAGGTGTAAGGTCGGCGCATGTTTAGCCTAAACAGAAATCAATCTTATATGACATTTAATCGGTAACAACCGGATAGCCCATCTTGAGCCATCCGTTATTCATCCCGCCATTTAAAGAACGGGCTCGGTAACCGGCCAAGTTTAAAGCAGCCGTCGTCTGGCCTCCGGTTTGACCGGTATAACAGTAGACAATGATCATCCGGTCGGTCGGGAGTTTATTCAGGTTCTTCCCTACTTCGGCAAAAGGAATATTGACCGCGCCTTTGATATGACCGGCCGCATAATCCGCCGCCGCGCGGATATCGAGAATGAAAATGTCCGGATCATCCTGGTCAATTAATGCCTTTAACTCTGCTTCCGGTATCTTGTAGAGATCATCCGGCATTCTTTCAAAATAGGCGGCCACCGCTGCTCTTATCACCTGACGGTCATCCCCGCCGGCCCCGGCTTGCGGCCAACCGCCACCGACCATGGCAATCACCAGAAAAACAAGGATTGTCGCCGCCGTATACACAACTGCTTGATGACGATCTTTTAACACTTAAACCCCTCCTTCATTTCTCTGTGCTCTTCTTTTCTCATCCCAGTAATCCATGGCGTAAACCAGCCCCCCCAGCATCACGCTGAAGAGAACAGCGGTCGTAAAGGCATTGAACGGAAGTAGATCAATCAGACTAATCTCCCCGAAATTAGTGCCGGAAAATTGTAGCAATCCCGCTTGTTGTAATAACGTATAAACCAACACGCCGAGCAAACCGCCGAGGATCGTATAACCGGCGTCCTTCTTACCCTCCGCCCAGGCGCCGATACTCGTTCCCGGACAGTAACCGGAGAGGGCGAAACCAACCCCGAAGATCAGCCCCCCGGCCAGATTCGCCCAGGGGTTAGTGGGAATTAAGTCCAGCGAGACCAAGCCGAGCGTCCGCAGGCCAAAGATCCCCACTGCACTGATCGCCACGCTAAAAAGCATAAATTTGGCAATCGTCAAATCTTTCAGCCGCAACGTATTGATAATATTGTGATAATCCAAAGCGCCAACCCGGTACAAGATATAACCAAAACCGATCCCAAAGACAATCGCCGGTACTGGATTCATCTGGCATCCCCCTTTCGGTAGAGCAGTAACGCAACCGGAATCCCCGCGGCAAATACAGCGCCGCCGAAGAGCAGACCGCTGACCGCCAGTTGGCTCATCCCGCTAATCACGTGCGAGCTGGTACACCCGCCGGCAATTCTGGCCCCTAACAACAGCAAAAAGCCGCCAACCAAGGCATGCAAGTAACGCAGACGGGGGCGAAAACCAAACCTCTCCTGCCACAGCTTCGGGACGGGGTCCACTTTCTGCTTACCATGGACCAATCTCGCCGTTAATCCGCCCAAGAAAATCCCTAATACCAAATACCACTGCCAACCGACGCTTAGCACGCTCCCGGTCCCACAAGTTCCGGCCGTCCAGGCGTTAGCCGGAATCGCAGTGGTAAAAAACTGGGTCAGATACCCGGTGGTCTGCGCATAAGCCGTCGTCGTTCCCAAGTGATTTCCGCTTAAAAAGATTAGGATATTCCATAAACCAAGGATTAATCCGCCTTTTACCCATGACCACTTGGCCCTCATTTCCCGTCGTCCCTCCATTTTTAATATACTTATACCCCTATGGGTATCTATTAATTAGGGTATACTTTCTTCCGTCCATTGTCAAGTAGAAATTAAAGCAAAAAAGCCGTCCCCGTGAAACGGAAACGGCCTTTGGATTAGCGGATGTTTTTATTAATGAATCTGGGCTACCCTTACTCTTTTATATTCAACTGCCTGACCGGTCTGGCTTCAATATATCCCCGGTACCCCATGGGCGCCATTTGAAACCTGGGTCCGTCTTCGTCAGCCCAGTAAAAACCGTAAAGTTCCGGGTTGTAGCTTTTCATCGCCGCCCGCAAATCATCAATCGCCTTTTCATAGTCTTCATCGGTATAGGGCGGTCCCTGAAACACCATCATCTTACAAGGCGGCAACTCCATGATCTCAAATCCGGCCGGGATATCCCCGTTATAATCGACCGGGACTTCCACTCCTTGCACATACTCCGAGGTCCCCGGCCGACGGAATTTCTCCGGCAGCCACATCCCGATCGGCTCATACAAGGCTTCTTTGATCCCGGTAAGGACCTCCCAAACCTCACAACCAACTTCTTCGCAGTATTCAAAGTAATGAGTCGCTTTCACCCCCCGCTTTAAAATCACCTTGCGGGCCGGGCGATCAACTACCTGCACAAAGACGGTATTAATATTAGCGTTGTTTGGCATTTCCTCCGCTCCTCCTTGTAATTTGAGGTAATAATCACGGAACCGGTCCGGCATAAACAGCTTAATCCCGGGATTACCCTTTTCCCGGGCAAACCGCCGCGGCGATACGCCAAATTCCCGGGAAAACGCCCGCGTAAACCCTTCATGAGAGCCAAAGACAAAATCGAAAGCCACATCGATAATCTTCGGTTTCTCGCTCGCTTGCAGCTGAAGAGCGGCCTGGGTTAAGCGCCTTGCCCGGATGTAAGCAAAAGGTGTTTTACCGGTCAGCTCTTTAAAAATACGCCCGGCATGCCATGGCGAATACCGGGCGACCTCCGCCAGCATTTTCAGGGTAATCGGTTCATTGATATGTTCTTCGATAAAATCCTGCATCCGTTGGACCGCCAACACCTTATCCCGGCTTTCCATGACCTCACCTCCTGGTACAGTATACCATTACCGAAGCGAGTTTGCTTGACCGCTTTTGCTCTCCTCTAAAGCACCCGGCAATTCTTTATCTTTTGGGTAACGAAGCGCATAATTTCAATAACATTTGCTTTTCTCTAGAAGTCCTCCTGCTATGGCTATAGCACCGGGTATTACCTGGAGATAAGGCGGGATTAGTGAAAAAATTACTGCTGGTCATACCTTTGTCACTCAAGAGGTTACTTGGGATCTGAGCCCAGTTTATAATTACGCTCCATTCACGGCTCGTCGCAAATCAAAGGAGCGCCTTCCTGTGTTAGAAACAGCGCTCCTTTTTAATTCTCCGCATTAATTCCGTTAATAATTTAAAACATGCTACAAATTTGGGTTCTTTTTAGCTTCATTTTACCACCGCTAGCTGATAATCTTCGTGGCATTCTCTTTCAGTTCATTGATGATCCGGACAAACTCCTCCCGCAACCTGTGGTCGAAGAGATGGACAAAACTCCGCGGTTTGTCAAAGGGCGGTTTGGTCAGTTCGGCCGGGCTCTCCATATAGCCGTTTTGGACAATGTAATCGATGACTTTTTCGACAAAGGCAATCTGGTCGGAATTAAGGTTCTGCTCGTTGATGAAGGAGGAGAAGGCTTTATAGGCGGCTTCCCGCTCCATCTTCGCGATCCTCCGCACCAGGAGCCCGAAGGGGGTATCCCTGAAACTCCGCTCGTAATCCTCTCTTGTCCCCAGTTCCCCGGTGAAAATCCGCTCCAGCATCTTATAGTCGGTTTCAGTCAAGGGAATGTTGTTCCTCAGTTTATAGATAGCGATGTTATCCTTATTCTCTTCAATATACTTGTTGACTTTTCGTCTGTACTCGTGGAGGTTATAGTCAATCCGGTAATCTTTACCAACCAACCGCTCAAGCTCTTCATCGTGGAGGTTAGTGTAGATCAGGACCGGCGGCTCCCCGCCAATAAGCTTCATCAGGTCCCGGAGTTCCACCCGGATCTTTTCCAGCCATAAAAGATCGGCCTCCGCCCAAAACTCCTCTGTGGTTACTTCCCGGAGAAGAGTTATTTTTGCTTTGACCTGCGGCAGATTACCGTTCTTGAGCAAAAGGGAAGCACGGTCCATCACATTCTGCTTTAGCCTTTTGAAAATACCCTTCCCTTCCAACTGCGCCAGCATCAAACCGTACATTATATTGTCAAACTCCAGCGCCCGGTCGTCGCTATCGATGGTCGTCACCAGGTCGGCCAGGTTATCGATGAGTTCACTTTTATCCTGCTCGGAAAGGTTGGCAAAAGCCGCTTCCCGCCTATACTTCTCGACATATTGCCGCTTCATCCGCACGTCAATGCGTTCCGGTGACAACCCGGCAATCTGCCTGCTTACTTCAGCGACAAGCCCGTTGCGCCAAACCTGATATTCTTCGTCCTTGTAGGCCGTATCCTGCAGGTGGAAAATGAGGCGGACACGCTTGATAAAAACCTCGGCCGTGGTCGAGCGGGTCACCGCCGCTTCTCTCCCCTGCTGATGCTCGCGGAAAAACTCAAAATTGCCCAGGTAATCAAAGATATAGAAATATTCTTTGTGCCGGCCTGGACCGAAAAGGTTCTTACAAGTTCTGGTCCCCCGTCCGATCATCTGCCAGAACTTAATCTTCGAACGGACCCGTTTGAAGAAGACCAGGTTGACGATTTCCGGGACATCGATCCCGGTATCGAGCATATCAACGGAGACGGCGATATACGGTTCCTTCTCCGGGTCCTTAAACTGCAGAATCAAGTCCAGCACATAATCGTCGTCGCAGACCACCCGGCGGCAGAAGGTCCCTTTGTACTCCGGGTAGAGGGCGTTGAACCGGTCGACAATAAACTGGGCATGGTTCTTGTTCTGCGCAAAGATAATCGTCTTCCCCACCCGGTTGCCGCTGCTGTCCCGCAAGCCGTTGGTCATCAAGTCGTTGATCACGCGATCCACGGTATCCTGGTTGAAGATGAACTCATTGAGCTCCGACGGGAGAATCTCCTCGGGCATCTCCCCGTCCTCGTCGGTGAAATCCTCCTCGTATCTTTCCTTATCTTCCGGCGAAAGTTCGTCATAAGAAATCCCGTGGGTCAGGAATTTCGTCTTGACCTCAATATTGTAGTAGGGGACCAGGACCTCGTCCTTAATGGCGGTCTCATAATCATAGGCAAAGGTCGGCACACCCTTCTCCGCCTCAAAAAACTCATAAGTACTCTTGTGCACATCCTCCCGGGGCGTGGCGGTTAATCCCACCAAGTAGGCGTCGAAATAGTCGAAGATCGCCTTGTACTTCCGGAAGATGCTGCGGTGACTCTCGTCCACGATGATCAAGTCAAAATGGGCGGGACTAAAGATGCAACCGCCATCCTCATTCCGCATGTTGTTGATGGTATTCAGCATGGTGGGGTAGGTGGAAAAGACCACCCGGGCATTGCGGTCGTCTTTGTTGGATAAAAGGTTACAGAGGGACATATCGGGCAGGAGGTTCTTGAAGACATCCTTCGCCTGGTGGACCAGGGCAGTCCTGTCGGCCAGGAAGAGGGTGTTCGTCACATAGCCGCCCCGGGAGAGGACATCGGTCAGGCTCACCGCGGTCCTGGTTTTCCCGGTGCCCGTCGCCATCACCAAAAGCGCCTTCCGGTGGCCCTTTTCAAAATGGTCGCAGACCGCCCGCACCGCCTGTTTTTGGTAATAGCGGTCGGTGATCCGGTCGTCAATCGGGATGGTGCTCAGCTTCTGCCGGGAGGTCCGCCGGTTAATCAGCCGTTGCAGGTCGTCCCGGGAAAAAACACCGCTCACCCGGCGCTGCGGCCCGGTCCGGTCGTCCCAGAGAAAATAGTCATAACCGTTGGTGTTGAAAATGATCGGCCGGCGCCCGGTCATCTTCTCAAGACAATCGGCGTATAGCTTGGCCTGGTGGGTCCCATCCCGGGCATCCTTAAAGGTCCGTTTGGCCTCGATGATCGCCAGCGGCAGCCCGTCTTTCCCCCAGAGCACATAGTCGACAAAGCCTTCCCCGGAGCCGGACTCCCGCGGCATCCCCACCACCCGCATCTCTTCCTCGACGCAATCCCTCCGGTCGGTCTGGGAGAAACGCCAGCCCATGAGTTTCAGATCCACATCAATGTACTTCTTCCGCGTGGCAAACTCCGACAGGTTCTCCGGTGTAAATACCCTTTCCGCTTTGTATTTTTCTTTATATGCTGTAAGCTCCGCGCTCTTTTCCCGGAGTTCCGCCAGGAGTCTGGCGATCTCTTTATCCTTTTCATCAATGAGTTGTTCCGTTTGTTCTTTGAAACGCTGGAATTCCGCTGTTAACCGCGCCTCAATCTCACGGGCTGCTTCCAGATCACCGACGGTTTCCGGGATCAGCCTTTCGTCAAATCTCCGTTCCTGATAGTCCTCGCCATAACAGTAATCAATCCATTGTATAAACTCAAACAAGATGGCCAGGGAAAGCACAGCGTCATTCCGGGTGATAACTCTCCCCGTATGAACCGCCAGGTTCCCCACTTTGATAATATACTGTAGCTTTGGCCAGGTCGCCGGGTCAACCGCATAGCGGAAGCTTTCTTCGTGAACCAACGCCTGCAGGTGATTCCTGTACGGCATCTTCATGGTGTTATCAGCCGAATAGACCCATTTCACCGCCAGCTCAAACGCCTTCCTGCTCCCAACCGCAGACATGGCCGGCGAAACAGGCAATACCTTCTCCGCCTCAATACAAGCCGTAGCAAAGAGGCGGTAAGCGGGTATGCTTTTCAGAAACTCAAAATTGCCGGCCATGGGATCACCTGCCTAATCAAAATACTCGCTCATTAGGCTCTTGAAAAGGTGCTCGCTCTCGGTGATGGCTTGCTTGACAAGGGCTTTTTGTTCTTCGATCTTGGCGACGATCTCGGCAAATTTGTTTTGGAGATCGAGGGGTGGGATTGGTATATCAATATTTTTTACATCGTAATCAGTTACTGCAGGGTAACTTGCTCCTCGTGCAAGACTGACTAGTTTATCGATAAAATAATCGGATTTTACAATTTCAAAAAGATAACGGTAGTTTATGGTGCTTTTGCATCTCAAAACACAAAACCCTGTTGAACCAATTACTTTTTTGCCGGTATTAATGTTGTTTATGGCTACTGCATTAAGATTTGGTCTTACAGTAGATACTAATATATCATTTAGCTCTAGAATTTGCTTTGCTCTACTTGGTGCATCTTTAGAATTGATATTTTTTACGCTAATAATTTCCTTTTCTGTATTGCTTATAGCTGATATATCTACATACGATATTTCGATTTTTTCATTGCCACTTAGCTTTTTAATGTTATCATGACATACCTCTCCAATCTTGGTTCTTGCCCATTTTTTTTTATTAAGCCTAATGTCCCCAAACATCTCATAAAAGACTGCCTTAATCAAGTTATCAAGTTCTGCAAGCTGTTTTTTATATCCGTCGATTATTTCTTGGGTTTTATCTAGGGTGTCGGCGATGTATTTTTGGATGTTTAAAGGAGGAAAAATAAATTGTAATTCTTTTAAAGCAGTTACAGTAAAACTAGCCTGATTAACTGACTTTTTTGTTATTCTTGGAATCTGTCTCTTGAAAAATGGAGAATTTAAATAATAAAACGTGTACCTATAATTTACCTGTTCTTTTTTTAAGCGTAGACATAACAAGTTCATACCATGTATTATTGTTTCATTATTGATATTCTCGTAATAAGCAGTCTTTCCTAAATGACTTATGCTGTTAATATGAGACATCAAAATATCTCCTGTTTTAAGTACATAATCCTCATACTTACCCAAATCATAAATACCCGCATAACCCATTTTACTTCTATCAAATACTCCATTTGATATAGTCTCAATACGTGTAATAGGAAAACCTTTTTTACTATTATCTTGTTTTATACTTGCACCATTCCTAATAAATTCACACACATCTCCTATTCTCACCATTGGCCATTTACCCATTTCTCAGCAACTCCCTCAATTCTTCCATCTTGGCGCTAATATCCAACGCCAGTTGGTCCAGGCGGGCCATGATGACTTCCGGTTTGTCGTACTCCACTTTCTCGTATTCAATCTCTTTGTAACGGTTGATGGAGAGGTCGTACCCGTTCTCTTTGATCTCTTCCTTGTCCACCAAAAAGCTTTGCTCTGTGCGTTTCCGATTTGCTTCTCCTTCGAGGTTATGGAATCTGGCGATAATATCGGGAATATCCCCTTCATGGCCAAGGTCGGTCCGTTTATCATCCAGGGAATAGCCGTCGGATTTCATATCATAAAACCAGACTTTGTCTGTACCTCCGGCATCAGTTTTTGTAAAGACCAGGACAGCAGTAGAAACACCGGCGTACGGTTTGAACACCCCGCTGGGCATGGAGATGACCGCCCGTAGGTGTTGGTTCTCCACCAACTCCTTTCGCAAGGCTTTATGTGCTTTAGACGTGCCGAATAAGACCCCGTCCGGGACAATGCAGGCGCACCGGCCGCCTCTTCTTAACATCCGGAGGAAAAGGGCGACAAAGAGCAACTCCGTCTTTTTGGTGTTGCAGACTCTTTTCAAGTTATCATGGATACTCTCCGCATCGATCGTCCCAGTGAAAGGCGGATTCGCCAAGATAAGGGTAAACTTGTCCTCAATGTTATTCTGTTTAGAAACACTATCGGTATAGCTTATATGGGGATTTGTTACGGAATGCAGCATCAGATTCATAGCGGACAAACGCAGCATTGTCCGGTCAGTGTCAAATCCGGTAAACATTTCCCCGGTAAACCGCTCCCATTGCTCCGGCGTCATGGTTTTCTCATATTTTTCTCTGATATACTCGGCGGTCGAAACCAGGAATCCGGCGGTACCGCAGGCCGGGTCACAGATCAGATCATCAGGTGTCGGTTCTATCAGCCGCACCATCATGTCCCGGATATGTTTCGGGGTCCGGAACTGCCCGTTCTGACCGGCTGTATTCAGTTTACTGAGCATATACTCGTATAAATCCCCAAGCGTATCCTTGTCCTTGATATCATGCTCATAAAGTTCATCCAGCCCGGTAATGACTTTCTGCAACACCTGCGGAGTGGGCAAAAGGAAGAGCGCGTCCTCCATGTACCGGGAGAAGGCGGACTCAGCGTCTCCGTTCAGAGTTTTAATGAAAGGAAAGACCTTATCCCTAATGAGTTCAAAAATCTCCCGCGCATCTTTATCTTTAAACTTAGACCAACGCATGGCTTGTCCTTCCGGGGTCTGCGGGAAGATCTTCGGCACTTCCACCCCCAGGGCTTCCAGACTTTCGTTTTCGTTCTCTTTTTCATCCAGAGCACGGATAAACATTAAGTAGGTCAACTGCTCTATTACAGTCAGGGGTTGAGTGATTCCTCCCGCCCAGATGTCGGTCCATATTTTATCGACCTTATTCTTAATCGCACCGGTAATCATCTGTTCCAGCTCCTCTAAGATGTAATATCTTTATTTGTTGATAAAGACGCACTTTAATTTCAATAATATTCGCCTTTCTTTGGCGATTTTCCTGCCCTCGCCCAGTTTTCCGGCTTCATCAGATAATAATAAAAAACCTCCTCACCCAAGTTCTGTCTTCTGGTGAGGAGGTTTCTGCCCTTTCAGCGGTACCGTCAGGTACCGTCAGCGGTGTGGTACCGCAAACGCGGCGAAATGAGCAATCGTCTTAGAGTTTAATCTGGGTTTTTAAGACCGGCAACACCTGCTCATACTCTCTTTTGACAATCCGGTAGGCCGGTTGTTCCCTGCGCCGGTATGGTTCACTGTGGTGAACGGGACGGACCCCGCCGGCCAGATAGCTGTCCACATATCTCCGCCATTCGACACTGCTAAAAGGAAGAATCCTCTGTTCGGCACATGCCGTAACAATCTGCAGATACTCCATAAAAATGGGTTCGGCATCCTCCCTTTTTTCCGCGGCGGAGCGCTGAAAGATTTGAAATAGCCATTCCGGTGGCAACTGCCAGTACTTCCATGCGGCCAGGTTACAACGGCTGTATTCGGTGGAGATGGGTTCGAACACTTTAATCCTCCGCGGCATGGTCTGTTCAAGCTCGGCCAACAGATTGGCGCGGGCTTGCTCCAGGTCCGTCAAAAGATGTTCGGCCCCAAAAGCCGCTTGAAAGCATAACTTGACGCCATCCTGCGCGGTCATGCTCGGATGCAGCAAAGCCTGGTTTCTTAGGTAGCTGGCAAACGTTGCTTCCCGCATGCTTTTACTCCGCCGGGTACCGTTCCGGGATCAGCTTCGCTTTCATCAGGGCAACAACCAGGGCCGGGATGAGCGTCAGCTGGATAACCAAGGCGGGCCAACTGGTGACAAAATAGCTGGTAACCCAGGCGGCAAACGAGTAGCGGCCGGGGGCGAAAATCAGCGCCCGGGCGACCCCGGCCACAATCCGCCCGGCCAGGAGCGCCACCACCAAACTGCTGTAGAGATCGGCGTAAAGCTTTTTCGTACGTACCAGGTTAATCATAAGTCCGCAAACCAGGCCGTAGGCGGCAAGTTCAACCATCATCGACGGCAAATAGGCCATGGGCGGCATGCCCGTGAGCAAAGCAGATAGCAGGGGTCCGGCCAATCCGCAAAGCAGCCCGTAGGCCCAACCACAGATTAATCCACACAACAGGACAGGAATGTGCATTGGCGAGAAAATACTGCCCGCATTCGGAATGGCGTGGAACGCCATCGGCAAGACAACACACAGACCGATCGAGACGGCGGTAATAATTGAGCATTTTACAGAAGACATCTTGGACATCGGTTTTTTACCTCCCAATTAATTACTATATATTAAGGCGCAAGGCCTTATTACCATCGCAACAAAAATTGGACAAGGCAAATTAAGGCACACACCACCAGGGCACCGTAATCGGCCAGGACCAGGGGTTCTTTCTGCCGCTGGGTACGGTTCTTGGCATTGCGGTAGCCGCGCGCCTCCATCGCCAGGGCCAACTCCTCGGCCCGGCGGAATGCGGAAATAAAAATCGGCACGACCAGGGGAAGAAAACTCGCCGCCCGTTCCGACAGCTTCTTACTTTCAAACCGGGCGCCCCTGGCGATCTGGGCCATCTTGATTAACTCCGATTCCTCCAGCAAAGTGGGGATAAATTGAAAGGCCACACTGATGATCATGGCCACCTCTTCGGTGGGGACACCGACGAGCGCCAGCGGCTTAATCAGGCTCGCCAGCGCCGTGGTGACCTGGGTGGGCAAAGTTGTCATGGTCAGCAGATTACCCAGGATCAGTACGAGGACCACATTGCTCACCACGCGGAAGCCTTGCCCCATCCCGCCGCGGGAGAGCTGGAAAATCCCCCAGGAGACCAGGGCATCCTCCCCGTCGAAGAAGAAGGCATTCATCAGCCATATCACCAGCAAGAACAGGTACATGCTCCGGGCCGGGGCCACGGCGTAGCGCAGCGGGAGCCCGGAAAACAGGATGAGGATAGCAATCACCGCCACCACCAGGGCGTAACCCCAAAGCGACGAAGCGCCGATGACGGCGGCGATCAGGAAGAAAAGACAGAGCATTTTTGCTCTGGCATCGAGCCGGTGCAGGAAGGAATGGCCGGGCAAATACTGGCCGGCCGGCAGGGTCCTCATTCCTGACCACCTCCGCTTAGTTCTTGCTTGAGGACGGCGAGTAAATCGGCGTAGGTGACGACCGTAGCGGGAAGGGCCAGGTTACGTTCGGCAAGCCGGGTGGCAATTCTTTGCGCAGTCGTTTGACCAAGAAAACCGTTCTTCCTTTGCTGCAGGCGGATGAAAACCTCTCTGGTCGGTCCGGAGTCAAGCAGGCGGCCCCGCTCCAGCACCAGCAGATGCCGGGTATACTCGGCCAGGGCCTCCATGTTGTGGGAAACCACAAGAATGGTCGTTCCGGTTTGGTTCATTTGCGTCAGTAACCGTAAAAAGTTATCCCGGCCGGAGGGGTCAAGTCCGGCAATGGGCTCGTCCAGGATTAGAATCCGTGGTTTGGTGACAAGCACACCGGCAATTGCGACCCGCCGTTTTTCCCCGCCGGAAAGGGCCAGCGGCGATTGATGGCGGACTTTTTCAAAGTCAAAGCCCATGGTTTCCAAGGCCCACCGGACACGGGCGGTTACTTCCTGGTGGGTCAAACCGCTGTACTTCAACCCGAAGGCGACGTCTTTTTCCACCGTCGCGGCAAAAAGCTGGTATTCCGGTTCTTGAAACACCACGCCCACCGTTTGCCTTAAACGGTTCCGGTCGTAAGCTTTGGCGGTGATCTCCTCGCCGTTGATATAGATCCGCCCGCCGGCGGGCGCGCGTAGTCCGGCCAGCAATTGGACCAAAGTGGTTTTGCCACTGCCGGTGGTCCCCATGATCCCGACGAAGTCGCCTGGCCCAATCGAAAAGGAGACGTCTTTCAGGGCTTCGACTTCCTCCCCCGTGGGCTGCCGATAAGAAAAGCTCAGGTTTTCGACTTTAATTGACATATTGCTTCAACCAGTTCCTCCTCCGTCAGTGGGCAGCGGTTTAAATAGACACCCGCCTGTTGCAGGTCATAATAGAGGCGCACCGGCAGGGGCGGGATGAGCTCCGCCGCCCGCATCAGGTCGCGATTGGTCAGGATCGATTGCGGTCGGCCGCAGGCCAAAATCCGGCCTTGATGCATTAAAATGATTTGGTCGGCGGCTACCGCTTCCTCCACATAATGGGTGATGGCGATGATCGTCTTGCCGGCTTGGCGCAGCTTATGCATGATCGCCACCACTTCCTGCCTGCCGCGGGGGTCCAGCATGGCGGTGGCCTCATCAAAGATGATAATCTCGGGTTCCAACGCCAACACACCGGCCAAAGCAACGCGCTGTTTTTGCCCGCCGGACAGCGTATGCGGCGCCCGCTTCTCGTAACCGGTCATCTCGACCATCGCCAGGGCCGCTTGCACCCGCGCCGGAATTTCGGCGCGGGGGACTTCGTAGTTTTCAAGGCCGAAGGCGATGTCCTCCTCCACCACCGAAGAGACAAACTGGTGGTCGGGATTTTGAAACACCATCCCGCAGAGGCGGCGCAGGCGCCAGATCTCCTCCTCATTCCGGAGATCAATCTGCGCCACCTTTAGTTCCCCCTGTTGCAGTTTAAGCAGGGCATTGAGGTGTCTGACCAGTGTTGATTTGCCGGAACCGTTCCCGCCAAGAATGGCGACAAACTCACCCTGTTTGATGCGCAGGTCCACATCTTGGAGGGCAAAGAAACCGCCACCGTCGTATTTGTAGCAAATATTTTCCCCCTCAACCAGCACAGGTTTCCCCCCAGACCAAACAAAACCGCGAAGGCAATACTTCCGTCAGGAAGTCAAATCACCTTCGCGGTAATCAGTTCGCATGGATATTGGTTTTTTATAGTTATATAGTTTAGATTAGCCGGCTGTATTCAAATATATCAGGCTATATTGGCCGGTGATCAAATAATATAAGTAACGCAGGCTTTCTTCAGAAAGCAAACATTCCTTCGTGGAATGGATCAAACCATATTATACGGGATGGCCGCGGGAAAAGCAAGGGTGACGATGAGGATTTAAAGTCACGGTTACGCTCATTGCCGTTAAATAGCCCTATGAAAAGTATTTTTCCAATTCCACGGTATGCAGCCATTGATCATCTTTGTAGACGCGCATACATCCGGAGGAGATTTCGTCGATCAGGGCCACTTTACCGTCGATCCGGCCGAATTCCAGTTTTATATCATACAGCGTCAATCCTTTGGCTTTTAAATCATCACGAATGATCCTCGTGATCTGCTTGGTCAGCGTCCGTACTTCCTCGTATTCAGACCGGCTCATAATCCCTAACATAGCAAGGGCATCCGGAGTGATCATCGGATCGCCACGCTCGTCGTCTTTAAGGCTGACTTCAACGTAAAAATCCAAGTCCTGTCCTTCTGTGCAGTAATCGCCATAACGCCGGATGAAGCTGCCGGTGGCCTTGAGCCGGCAGATAATCTCGACCCCTTTACCAAAAATGGTAGCCGGTCTAACCGTCATTGTTCCTGCCTCCAAGTCACTGTCGATGTAATGGGTTAAGATCCCGGCCGCATTGATTTTTTCGAAATAATATTTGCTGATCCGCAAAGAGGACAGTCCCAATCCCTGGATCGTCGCTCCGACCTTGTTTCCGCCCGGGTCGAGCCGCCCGTCCTCGCCAACCGTGGCATCATCTTTAAATTTGAGCAGGATGTTCCCATCTTCCAAAGCGTAAACATCCTTTGTTTTGCCTTTTTTTATTAATTGCATTTAATACTCCTCCCGGTTTTATTTTGTCATTTGTTATTGTATCCCTGTTCGCCCTTGGCCATAAAACCCGTAATCCAGGCGGACAGTTATCTCTGACCACTAATATATCACCTGGCAATTTTCTTTTACAATAATCAAGTACAGAATCGAATAATACTAATAATACTTCTTACTCGGTTGGGCAGCACAAAGTTCAAATCTGAATAAGGTACTGTGCAGTGCTGTTTACCCCTGGTTGCCGGCGAGGCCCTGGATCGTTTTGACCACCGCTTGGATCATGGCGGATATGGACAAATCGGCCACGCCGACGACGATGTTATCGCAATGACTAATGGGAACCATGATTCTTTTGGCCGCACTTTGTCCCACGGCCCGCGCCATCCGCGGCGTAATCTCGCCGAAAAGGGCGTCCGCGATCACCATCCCAATCGGGCCGACAATAATATCGGCGTTACGGCAGCCGACCACCACGGCATTTTCTCCGGTGGCCGCATAGTCGGCTCCGGCTTTCAGCATGGCGGCAGTGGCCGTACTGTTGGTGCCAACCGCAGTCACCACCGCATTGGGAATACTTTGCTTGATCGCCGCCACCAGTTGCTTGCCAATCCCGCCACCCTGGGCATCAATTACTAAAATCTTCATGGCAGTCTCCCTTTACAACCTCCGGATTATTATTTTAAGACATCTCAGTGTTTAGACTCATACTTATAACCGCTGATCTTTTCGATCTGCGCAATTCGCCTTGCCGTCGAAGGATGGGTCTGGAACCTCTCGTCCAACTTCTTTAATTTAGTCGTCATATGGTTCAATCGCGCCAGCTTAAGGAGGGCGGTGATCATGACTTCCGGTTGAACACCAATTTCAAGCGCAAATTCATCCGCCTTTTTTTCTTGGTGTCGGTAGTATTTCAAGAGGCCGAGGGAGATATAGAAAAGAAATGGCCCCAGGAGAATGGCTAATCCTAAGTATACATTGATCTCTTTCCCGGTGTAATTTTCATACCACTCCAGCAGAGCTCCCACGAAAATAAGCTCGCATATCCCGCCAACAAGATACAACAGGCGTTTGAGCAGATGCTTATGCTTAAGGTGGCCAACTTCATGGGCAATAATCGCTTCAATCTCAGCGGGTTCGGCGTTTTCCAGATAATAGTCGCTGATCAAGACCTTGGGGTTTACCAAGCCCACCACCAGCGCATTGGCGATCTTTTTTCCCTTGGTGGGCCATTGATAGAACTGCGCCCGCTTGACTCCCGCTTTCACAAAGAGTTGGTCAAGGAGCCCCCTTAATCCAGCATCTTCCAAAGCAACCGCCTTTAATAACTTCGGATAGAAAAAGGGGAGGATTAGATTGAAGAGAAACATCATCGTGATTGGAATGGCGGCGGTGATAATATTCTCCAAAGCTTCACTCTCGACCTTGATTTCGCGCGCAAAAAACATAATGGTTCCGATGATCCCGGCCGGCACCAAAATCAGCAAGAAAGTTAAGGCCAGATCCCTAATCTGATTAAACAAGGATTCGGTTGTTCCTCTAATCCGCTGGTAAGTTTTATTGATGATTAATAATTGCCCAATGTTTACGACCATCAAAAAGACAAAAGGAATAAGGGTCATAAAAAGGATCCGTCCGGTTTTCCCATTAAGAGTAAAATACTTCGCGACCAAAAACTCCAAAGCGACGATCGTGACGATCTGCAGGATGGCCAAGATGTATTGGTTGTAGATGCGCAGTTTATTCACTGCTTCTTCCGGGGAGTTGGTTTTAAGGTAAACTTTTGATACGGACCGTTTGACCAAAAACTCGGCACCGTAGTTGATTACAATCAAGAACAGGATCAACAAGAACCTTAAACCATCGGGCAAATCAAAGATGATAAAACGAATAAAATTAGCCACGCCAATCCCCCCCCTTATCCCCGGCTGGTTGGTTTATACAAGGCCCTAGTTTACCCGACAGATCCGACGTATACCTTAGCAACAACGCCGGCTCCCAATCTCCAATCCCTTGCCATGTCCAAACGTAGTCGGCTTCCCGGCTGGACCACCCTTTTTAGTGCGCTCGTTAACCAAAGACCGCATTAACATCGATCCCCAAACCCGGGAAGACGAAAGAGGCTGCTCTTTCCCCTTTTTTAAAGGTCGTGGAGTTTTCGATCTCCCTTTCCTTAAACCAATAAACGGTGATCTCCTCGGCAAAAGGATTGACAATCCAGTATTCTTCCACCCCGCTCTGCATGTATAAATCCAGCTTTTTAATGAGATCTCTGCTTCTTGTCTTCTCCGAGAGAATCTCCACCACCAGAGTGGGCGTCCCCATATAAGTATCATCTTCTTTGATATTTTCCTGGTCGCAGATAACCAGCAGGTCAGGCTGAACCACGTTAGGCTTGCCTTCTTTATACAGTGTTACGTCGAGCGGTAAGGCCAAGGGAAAGCATTTTTTACCTTCAAACCAGGAAGAAAATTTATTCGCCATTGTCATTACTGTTTTTTGCCGCAAAAACTTTTTATTGTTACCGGTTTTGGCAGTAGACGGTTACTATCTCCGTCCTCGCTACCGTCCATGTATCCCTTTTCCTCCTTTACGCCTTTTAAATCTTACGATATTAAGATATTTTCTGTCAAGTTTCCGGGAATCCTTGGCGCGGCACCCGTTGGTGAAACGCCTATCCCCTTTCATCCAAACCTCACGATCAATTTCCATCTTTTTCTGCCGGTCCCCCCGACGGCTCGTTGGCGACAATATTTCCACCACTAAATATAAAAGAAAAGCCCGATTACTCCGGGCGATCGAACTGATGTTGTATAGTTAAACCAATTAATCACTTAGTATTCTCCCGGTATTCGCTGGGAGACATCCCCGTCATCTTTTTAAAGCAATTGCTGAAATAAAAGGAATCCTTATAACCGACGGCATTGGAGATCTCATAAATTTTTAGATCGGTATGTTTCAGCAACTCTTTGGCTTTCTTAATCCGGCGTTCGGTGAGATAATCGATGAAATTCTTCCCGGTCCGTTCCGTAAATAAGAGACTGAGGTAGCTGGGACTAATATTATAACGATTGGCCATGGCGGAAAGGGTAATATCCGCAGCGAAGTTTTCATCCAGATACCGCCGGATCTCCTCAACCAGTTGATGATTGAGGGAAGCGCGTTTTTGCCGGATATGATTATTTATCCGGTTAAAAAAAGAATGCAAAAGCTGCTTCAACTCCTCCAAACTTCCGATCTGATTCAAGTCAACCAGAGTAGTGTCATTGGCACCAAATATTTCCCCGGCGTTATACCCCAGTTCATTTAGGGTAGCAAGGGTTAACAGAATTAGATTGCTGGCCACCATCTTTGATAATTCCGGATTTAGTTTGGCCAGACGGACCTCCTCAATGATCCTGTTCAAATCCTCTTCGATCGCTGATTCCGCTCCGATTTTTATATTGTCGAAAATCGGGTGGCGGTGCAGCCCATTGAGGATTTTATGGTAGGATTGATTATCCGGATTAAGATCGTTAATAAAGAAAACCTGATTCATTCCGTATAAATAACGATATTGCAACGCGGTACATGCCTCCCGGTAGGAAACGGCCAGGTCCGCCAGATCCCGGTATTGACGGCCCAATCCGCAGGCGACCGGAAGTTTTAAGGCCAAATGTACCTGGGAGACAATCTCCTCCAGGCGCAGCGGTAAATTGTGATCCGGGTCCATGAAGATTAAGACGACCTGGTTACGATGGTGGTTGACGACAAAAGTGCGGTAGGCGTTGGCATTGGCCAACCGTTGGGCCTGTTGGTGAAGGTGCAAGCTGAGGAGATACTTTTCTTCTTCATTTAATTCCGCCAAATGGGTCTCCGGAAGCTCAATCACCGCCACTTGAAAGTCACGGTTATTAATCCCGCTGATCCCCAAAAAATCCAACTGGGCGTCAATATTGGCGACCGCATTCCCGTTCAGCAAATCCAACAAGAGTTTTTCAACCAAAGCGGTCTTATTTTTTTTTTTAACTGGTCCCGGAGGTCATTCATCTCCGACCGCTCCGCTTCTTCCTTTTCAAGCTCCTCCTTGAAACGGAGGGCCACTTCCAGCAGTCTTTTACTGGCGAAGGGTTTAAGCAGATAATCGGAGACGTTTAGTTTGATCGATTCCTGCGCATATTCAAACTCGGCAAAGCCGGAGATCACAATGATCTTCATCTGGTAGCCGCGGCGTTTGATCTCTTTAATCAGTTCAATCCCGTTCATCTTCGGCATCTGGACATCAGTCACCATAATCTTCACGGGATGCTTCTCGATGAGCGCGAGCGCCTCCAGTCCGTT
Source organism: Capillibacterium thermochitinicola (assembly GCF_013664685.1). NCBI lineage: Bacteria > Bacillati > Bacillota > Capillibacterium > Capillibacterium thermochitinicola. The sequence goes on along the minus strand of NZ_JAAKDE010000010.1, from coordinate 19,114 downwards.
GGCCGCTCCCAAAACCGGTGCAAAGCCGTAATCGGCCCACGCCACGTTGTTCATTAGTTTCTTGCGAATCGCTTCTTCATCCTCGACCAGCAATAGTCCGAACAACTTCTCCACCCCTTTACATAACAACCGGCAGTTTGATCGTCACCGTCACTCCCCCGCCCGGGGTCGCGCTCAACTCTACACCGTACTCCGGTCCAAAAGCCAGTCTAATCCGTTCATTGACATTACTAATCCCGAAATACCGTTGTTCGGTCCCGCTCTCCCGCAAGCAGCGGTTAATATCCTCCATTTTTGCCGGGTCCATACCGACCCCGTTATCAATCACTTGGAAGCAGACCGTCTTCGCATCTTCCATGAAAAACCCTTTGATCGTGATCAGGCCGCCCGCGGTTTCCAACTCCCTTACCCCATGGTAGATTGCGTTTTCCACAATCGGCTGGAGGATGAGTTTGATGGTTTTCTTATTCAATAATTGCTCCTGGACTTCGATCACATAGTTATATTTGTCACCATGGCGGATCTTTTGAATATAGAGGTAATTGCGGACATGCTCGACCTCTTCGCGGATGGTGATTAACTCCTGGCCATGGCTGAGACTGGTCCGGAAAAAGGCGCCCAGCGCCTCCACTGTGTTGATCACATCTTCATTTTTATTCGTTTCCAAGAGGCCAATGATGAGATCGAGCGTATTATAGATGAAATGCGGTTTAATCTGTTCTTGCAGCGCCCGCATTTCGGTCCGGCGCATTTTCTCCTGTTCCTGGACACTCTGATTCATCAACTGGCGAATCCGGGCCAACATCTGGTTGAATGTCTCGCTCAGTTCGCCGATCTCATCCATGGTGTGGATCACTGCGTTCGTATTTAAGTCCTCCGAAGCCTGTCTCATTGATTGCTGCAATTCTTTCAAGGGATTGGTCAGCAAATGGGCAAAATAGACCGCCATTAAGGTCAAGACCAGAATCGTGCTGACAATGATCGTTAGCGCAAGCCCGGTAATCTTTTGCATCTCCGTCGCCAGTTCGAACCGGTTGGAGAGACCGATAATTTTCCAGTTGGCCGGAGCAAAAGTCTTAACCCGGATCAGTTGATTGCCCGGTCCCATTTTGGTCGTAAAGTCCTGTTGCCAATCGGTAAGCGACGATTCTCCCAGCAAAGCACCGATCATTTTCCCGATTAACTCCGGATTCGGGTGGTAAATGATCCGGTTGTCTTCATCAACCAACATGATGTAACCGGTCTTACCAAGCCTGATATTCCCGCAAATCCGGTCCAATAATTCCACATCTACATCGATGCTCATCATGCCCAAAAAATTATCATAGTCACCATGAATCGCCTTCCCGACGGAAAAGACGGGACCTCCCAACCAGTCCGGGTGCGGCCCCCAAATGGCGATGCTGTTTTCCTTGGATGTCCGGTTCGCCAAGGTCTGAAACAATTTGTTCTGCGACAAATCGGTATGGGTCACGCCGTAACAACCAATCGTTACCCCGCCAATCGTCGTGATGGAGACATCCCTTAATTCGGTTTTATAATTCCGGATGTTATTCAGATTTTCCCAAAGCCGGAAGGTAAACTTGCGGTTGCCTTCAACGTCACCCGCAAGGCTTAATTTAATAAACTGCAGGTTATAATAGTCGTTCCGCAGTTCCAAAATCCGTTCCAGATCGCTCAGGTAAATCTCCAGGTTACGGTCGACCCGGTCAATAACCTCGCTGGTGTACGACTGAATGTTTTGTTGCAGGATATCATGATAAACCCCATAGGAAAAAATGGCCAGGATCACCATCGGGATCGTGCTTAAAGCAACAAACGACAAGATAAACTTCGTCCGTAATGAACGCAGTTTGAAGGTATTGACCAGCCAGTTTTGCAGGCCGGCAAAGACTGATTTCAAAGCTGTCATTTCATTTCCCATGGCTTTTTCTCACTCAGCAATTGATCAAAATTGGATTCATCGGCCAATTCCAAGCCGGTATCGATATATTCCATTGGCACCGGTTTCCCTTGAATCGCGTCCACCAGATATTTAACGGTCAGCACCCCCATCTTCCGGAAGTCTTGACCCACTAAGGCCTGGGCAAATCCTTTTTTCGCGGCTTGCAAGACGGAATAAAAAGTGTCCATCGAGACGGCGATTCCCCCGTTATTACACCATTCCTGATACAAAGGCATCGATTCTGTCGGCCCGAAAAACGCCCAGCCGCCGGCAAAAAAGAACAAATCGGTCTCCGGATGCTCTTTGATATAGGCTTCAACCATCTTGGCCCCGGTGGTGGTATCGTCATCACAAGCCAATAAGGCCACATACTCAAGATCCAGTTTTCCGGCAACCGCTTCCTTGAAGCCCCGGATCCGCTCGTTTAAGTTATGCGCCTCAATCCCGCCCGTCAGGATCGCCGTCCGTAACCGCTTGTCCGCCAGCCCCCGTTCGGTGACGATTTTCACCATCGCCTCGCCGCAAGCCCAGCCGGCCTTATAATTATCGGTGCCGCAATAAAAAAGGCGTTTACTGCCAGGACAATCAGCATCGATCGTCGCGACTTTGATCCCGGCCGCAACCGCCTTATCAATTACTTTCCTTATTTTCTCCGGATCGCTGGTACTGATTGCGATCCCGTCAACTTTCCGCCAAATTAACCCTTCGATGATTTTCACCTGAAGATCCGGATCAACCTTAAACGGCCCCACCCACTCCAAATTGACCCCCAATTCCTTCGCGGTCTGCATCGATGTTTCCATGGAATCGACAAAGACCGGATTATCGAGGGATTTCGGGACAATGGCAATGGTAATCGGCCTGTTTTTCGGATAGAAAGAACCGGAAACAGGCGTATTCTCGGCGGCCGCCACCACATAATCAGGACTTAAAGCAGGAGAATGCATGGCTAAAACCAGACAAAGGAGAAGGAAGGACAGACAAAAGATTCGATCACCTTTCAATCCGCTCACCCCCTTAACCTAATTATACCTTTTTTCTCCATTATTTGAAGAATTATGTGACAAGTAAACTGAATCATCTGTAAGTAAACGCTTTTCAACTTCGAAAAGTGTTTATCTATCTTCGTTCTTTACCGACCCGCTTTGTTAAATATAAAGACAAACAAAGGGCAAGCGCGCCAAAGAATAAACACAAAACCAGGGTGATCACCGTAACCACCCGTCTTTCTTTATATAAAAAGGACGCCGAAACCAAATTCACCAAATACCATCCATTCCTCCCCACCGCTTTATAGGTGACGAAATTTTGCTCCTGGTTGAACGTGGCAATGAAACTTCCCTGTTGCCCCTTACCGGTTTCATCCCCGGCCACATTCGCTCCGTCCGTCGGCAACATCTGGTCAATCAGTTGCGTAGCTTTCTTGCCGATATCCTCTTTAAACGGTGAAGAGATGATTTCACCCCTCCTGTTAATGAGGAGTGAATATTTCTCAATTCCGTTCCAGGAATTATTGAATTCGTGATAAAACGCCAAATTCACCAAGTGATCAATCTTCTCTTCGTCAATCACGATCGCGATAATTCCCAGCCTTGCCCCGGTGGAAATTCTTTTAAAAAGGCGACCTAAAAGCAGATAATTGCTCCGGTTCACTTGCCAAGGGGCCGCCCAAACAATCCCGCCGTCCGCTTCCATAATACTCCGGTAAGCGTGGGTTTCTTTGAATTGCCGGCTGAGATCATGAAAGTCTTGTTGCCAATCTCTAGTGACGACAAGCGGCTCAACCCGGTCGGAAGCGCTCACAAACATGAAACCGTACAAATCGGCGTTGTTTTTCATATATTCATTGAAACAAGCCTTTACGGTTTCCGCCGCCGCCCGCGCTTTATCCCCGTGGTCGTAATACTTCTCCAGCGCGGCGAGGAAATCATTATTGACAAACAATTGCAAAGAAATCGCTTCATAAGCGGCCAGTTTCGTTTGGATGTTATTCACTGCTTGCGTCAGTTCCGCCAAAGAATAGCGGGTAACTTTGTCGGTAACCGCTCGTTTAAAATTACCCTGAGAGATTAGATCAACAATCAAGACCGGGGTTAACGTCAGGACAATCAACAAGCAAAACAGGATTTTCCGGACCGAAATCCGCTGTAAAATTGGTTGTTTTCGGGAAGCCTGCTCTTTGGTTGGATTAATCCGGCCGCAATTCATCACCATTCACCTGTATAAAATCGTTTAGTTTCTGATCCGCACCCCGAAGTTCTTTCCGTCAACCTTGGTTCCCGGCCTCTTTCTCTTCCGGCAACCGGTGCGGTTTCAGCCAAGGAGGGAGCGTAAGGCGGAATTTCCGCCCGCTCCGTAACGACATCACGATGCTTTGCAGGACAATGAAGAGATACAGCAAGAGCCCGCTGACGATCGCTTGCAGGTTCGATTGGACTCCCGCCGCCCGGATCAGCTCATTGATGGTCAGCAGGGTCAGCGTCCCGATTGGCGCGCCCAGCAAGTTCCCCACGCCGCCGTTGAGCAGAATGCCGCCCATCACATTCGCAGCAATTGCTTTGATTTCGAACAATGCCCCGTTGCCGATATTACCGGCGCCGGTGGTCATCAGGAAGACAAATCCCCCGATCCCGGCGGTCAATCCGCAGATCACATAGGAAAGGAAGAGCGTTTTCTTGACGTTGATCCCGAGCATCCGGGCGCTCTGAATATTGCCGCCAACCGCATAGACATTGCGTCCGAAACGCGACCACTTCATGAGGACGGCGTAGAGAATCACCAGGACCAGGACAACGAAGACGCCCGGTTTGATTTCACACGGGATGAAAACACCCAGCCTGTTTACGGTCCCGAGCCAAGGAATCTCGATGGTGAAATTCCGCAGGGCGACAAAAGCCGGCTTGGTGACGTTGAGCGGATCTTTGTGCAGGGTCGTGAGCAACCCCTGTGCCAAGAACATCCCGGCCAGCGTAATGATAAAGGGCTGGATTTCAAGATAGGCAATGAGATAGCCATGCATGAGCCCAAAAGCGAGCCCGATCCCCAAGGCGAGCAGCAAGGCTCCCCAAACGTCCCCCGCCCCCGATTGCAACAGCATCGCACAGGCCATGGTGACCAGGCCGCAGACCGCGCCGACGGAAATATCGATCCCCCCGGCAATCATGACGATGCACATCCCAAGGGTAACGATAAAAAGGGCCGCGTTAAAGTTGAATAAGTCAAAGAAGGTTTGAAACTGCAGGAAACTGCCTGGAAAACTGATCAGGGCAAACCCGTACATCAGGAGAAAGATAATCCCGGCAATGATGAAAAGCAGGGTCGAATTCGACATTCTTACCTTCGGTTTGGTTGTGCGCAGCGCTTCCATCTTACTCCTCCTTCTTCCCGGCCGCTCTGTCCGCCATCGAAAACACTGTTTTGTTGAGACCAACGGACTTGCGCATGGAAAAGCCGGTAACGAACGTTTTCACCTTGTCCCAGACCTTCCTGGCAAACGCCCTCACCACCGGCGAGGCAATAACCATAAGGATGATGATGAAGACTGCCTTGAAGGCCTTAATCGCCTCGGGGTTTACTTCCAGCCGGAGCAGTGTCCTGTTGAGAATCTCGATCGTATAGGCGCCGATAATCGATCCGGTAATGCTGAACTTCCCGCCGCCCAGCGAATTTCCGCCTAAAGCAACGGCGAGGATCGCGTCCATCATGATGAACTTGAGGAGATTGACACTGTCGTGCCGCCCCGCCTTGTTCACCGCAATGAAACCGGCGACCGCCGAACAGACACCCATGATCAAAAAGGTCAGGAAGATGATCTTCTTCGGGTCAATTCCGTTCAAGCGGGCCGCGTTGGGGTTAATCCCCACCGCCTCCACATAGAGCCGGAGATTGGTGGTCTTGAGGACCAGGACCACGATGGCGATGAAGACGGCGGTCAGGATGATCGGCGTCTGGATGGGCACACCCGGGATGACGGTGCCGATCCGGTTCGAGATCTCGTTCGCCAGGATCGGCGAGACTTTCCCGTCAATAATAAAGGCGATCGACCGGCCGCCCAAAAAGAGAATGAGGGTGGCCACCATCGGCTGGACCCCGAAGAAGGAGACCAGGGTGCCGTTGAAGGCGCCGATGAGGAGTCCGGCCACGCAGCTGATGAGGAAACCGACCAGGATCGTCCATAAAGTGACCGCACTGCCGGCGCGCAAGACGTACTGGACGAAGATGGCGGAAGCAATCGCGCCAATCTCCCCGATGCTGATGTCCTGTCCGCGGGAGGCCGCCGTCACCAGGGTCATCCCGATCGCCAGAATCACCAACTCCGCCGCGCCGAAAAGGATATTCGGGATGTTCCCGTAAAAGGCCCCGTTGACCATGGTAATCTTAAAGTAATCAGCACCTTTGACCAGATTAATCAGAATTAAGATCACCAGGACAGAGAGGGGAAGGAAGAGGTGGGACAAGCGATCAAAGTGTGCTTTTAACTTTGGCATCTTATTTACCTCCCTGCGCAATCATCTGCATCACATCTTGTTCCGTCAGATTCATCCCACTGAGTTCGCCGATGATCTCCCGGTCCTTCATCACAATCATTCGCGAACAGACGCGCAGCATTTCGTCAATTTCGGACGAGATGAAGGTCAGGCTCATTCCCTCTTCCGCCAGTTTGAGCACAAGTTTTTGGATCTCCACTTTGGTCCCGACATCGATACCCCGCGTCGGTTCATCGAGGATCAGGTACATCGGGTGGGTGAGCAGCCAACGGGCCAGAATTACCTTCTGCTGGTTACCGCCGGAAAGCGATTTGATTGGCGTGTTCAGGGAGGGAGTTTTAATCTCCAGTTTCTCGACAAACTGGTTGGCAAACTCCTCCGCCTGTTTCCGCGAGAGCGGCTTGAAAAAGCCCTTCATCACTTGCAAGGCGAGGATAATATTGTCCCGCACGGAAAGCTCGTCAATGATCCCCTCGCTCTTCCGATCCTCCGGCAGGTAGCCGATGCCCTGCTTCATCGCATCCAGAGGCGTTTTGATCTTTACGCGATTGCCATTGATTTTGACTTCCCCGCCGGTCACCCTGTCGGCGGCAAAGATCGCGCGTACACTTTCACTCCGCCCCGAACCGAGCAGCCCGGCAAACCCGTTTACCTCGCCTTTTTGGATCGCAAAATTGAAGGGCTTGACCCCGGCGGCGCTCGCCAGGTCCTTCGCCTCGAAGACCGGCACATTGTTCTCCGCCTTCGGTGGCGCGTGTTTTTTGATTGTCTCGACGTCACTCAGCGCCTTCCCCATCATCTTTGAGATCAGTTCGATTTGGGGAAGCGCCGTGGTTTCGTATTCACCGATTAACTCGCCGTTGCGGAGCACCGTAATCCGGTCGCTGATCTCATAGACCTGATCGATAAAGTGGGTAATGAAGATAATTCCGACCCCCCGCGCCTTCAGCTCACGCATGAGGGCGAAGAGTTTCTGCACTTCGTCTTCGTCCAGCGACGACGTCGGCTCGTCCAGGATAAGAATCTTGCAGTCCATATCGACGGCGCGGGCAATCGCGATCATTTGCTGGACAGCAATTGAGCAACTGGCAAGTTCTTGGGTCGGGCTCGCTGGGATCCCGAGGGATTTGAGCATCTCTGCCGCCTTGGCGTTCATCTGTTTCCACTTAACGAAATTGCCCCGGCTGCGGCCGATAAACATATTCTCGGCCACGGTTAAATTGGGGCACAGCGCAATCTCCTGGAAAACCGTCCCGATCCCCATGTTCTGCGCATCTTGCGGCGATTTAAACTGAACCGGCCTGCCCTCGATCAGAATCTGGCCGGCATCTTTTTCGTAAACACCGGTGATAATCTTGATCAGGGTGGACTTGCCCGCTCCGTTCTCGCCCATCAGGGCGTGGATCTCACCCCGGCGGAGGGTGAAATCGACATTATTGAGAGCTCTGACCCCGGGAAAGGATTTGCTGATCCCCTCCATTTTGAGTAGAATATCTGACCGCAAGCAAAGACCTCCTTTACCGGTCGCGCATAAATTAACGGCAGTGCGGTGGCCCGGAAAAATCCGGGCACCGCACTGCCTTACCTGCAGGAAATACTACCGGGTGATTACACCCTTGCCCGGATCGGGATTGATCCCGTATTTTTCGATGTGTTCATCGGTGATCGTGTTGGTGTCGAGGATGATTTCCTGCTGATAGACGATTCCCTTGGGGATATTGCCACTCTTGATCCATTGATCGATCTGGCTGGCCTGCCGCGGATTGCACTGGACATCGGCATCCCAGTAACCGGCCTGGACGTTCCGGAGGGCAAAACGGTTAAAGTCAAACCCGATGATCTTGACCTTGCCGTTCTTCCCATGGCTGATCCCGGCCGCTTCGAGCGCCTGGACGGCCCCTTGCGCCATACCGTCGTTCTGTGCATAGATGACATTGAAATCTTTCCCGGCGGCAATCGCGGCTTCAACCACTTTCCGGGCTTCCTCGAGGCTCCAGGTGTCTCCGCCGGTCCCATCGGCCACGATCTCCAGTTTGCCTTCCTGGGCCGCTTTGAGGACCGGGGCGCTCCGCCCGATCTCCGCAGCGCTCCCCAGTTGACCACGGATCAGGACCAGTTTGATCGGTTTCGGCACATTCTTCAACACCCAGTCGGTGGCCAGCTGACCCTCATAATGCATATCGGAAACAAGGGCGGCCTCATAGTTCGAAGGATCCGTATCAATGAGCCGGTCAAAGAGAATAACCTTGACACCCGCTCTTTTGGCCGACTGCAGGACATCGTCCCACCCGGTGGCGTTGGCGGCCGAGATCAGGAGGTAGTCCACCCCGTCACGGATGTACCCTCTCGCCGCGGCGATCTGCTCGCTGTTGTCGGCGGTGTTGGTCTGTTTCGCGTCATAGCCGTTTTCCCGTGAGAAGACCTTGTTCATGTCTTCCACGTTGGCCTGACGGTAGCCGGATTCTTCCGGTGGCAGATTGACAATCCCGACTTTAATCAGTTTTTGTGTAGCGGCAAATGTCAACCCGCACGCAGTCGATAAAACCACAATAGCCACCAACAGTAACAATCCCATTTTTGTTAACCTTTTCATCCTTAAACCTCCTCTTTCTTTTTAGACCGAAACAAGGTAACCCATTGAATCAATGTTTCAAAAGTTACCTTTCATGTTTCGTTGATCTGGCCCGTGTATACCCCCTTTTTCTCTCCTTTTTTAAACTGCCTTTGCCATCCCACTGGTTGCCTCTAAGTATTAATCTGTTATTAATATAGAAAATGGACCCTTCAAATAGAATAGAGTTTTTTTGATTATGCTATAATAATTTTGGCCTCTCCAATATCCAAGCCGCTCAGCTCTTCTTCAGCTTATTTAAAACCAAAAAATCACAAAAAAATAATGATTAGTATTCTGACTTTGAAGACCAACGCACACAAAAATCCGGCCGGGTCATCCCGGCCGGATTTCGTGTTTTTTATATTATCCCATTTCGTTCTAAACCCATTTTGATAGAGCCAAAATTGTTGCTTCCATGTACACAGGCATTTCCCAGTGGGTGCCAAAGGGCGAGATACCACCCACCGGGTATAAATTCCCTCAAAACGAATAACTTAACCCCACGGCGATTGAAGTTGATTCCAGTTTGCTCTCCCTTAGATAAAATTCGCAATTTAAATCTAAATCAATATTCCCGGGGAGCGTATTTTGGTAACTTGGCATGACCAAATACTTATCCCCACCTAAACTAGCGATGGCAGTTAAGGAGAATACAGAGAAATCATCGATCGGGTAGGCGAGGGTGCCGGTTAAAAGATTAGTTCTTTCCTTCCCGCTTCCCATCATAATCAACGGACCGAGCAGTTGCGCCAGATTACCACCGTCAAGACCTAAATATTCCAACTGCATGGTCAGCTTACGATAATAGTCTACATTATAGCTGTAATCGACACCCAATAGATAGCTATTGCTCTGCGCCGGCTCCCCGCCAAAATAACGGCCGTAGGCACCGTACACCCCAATTGGCCCTAGGTCACCCTTAAAAGTAAGGCCGACCCGTTGCCGGGGAAAAGGGGGCAAACCGGGCCATCCTTGCCCATGTCCGCCGGGTCCTGCCGTTTCCGGTTCCTGCACATAATTGATGGTCAGATCGTAACCCTTTACCCCAAACCGGCCTCTGACCCCCCATTTCATCTTTTCCGTCTCCAAATCAAAACCGGTGGGAAAGGAGGCGACCAGCGCCAGGCCGGAATTCCAGTTCAGTGGAAGATAGGCTTCCACCGCATCCGTATATTTACTCTGATTCTCCGTTTCCAAAGCCTCGGCCCCAATAGTGTAGTCGACCGGGTTCAGCATCGACCCGAAGGACCAGGAGACCGGTTGCCGGCCGACCGTCAAATGAAAGCGGGAAAAACGGTGCTTCAAGTAGAGTTTTTTCGTGAAATAGGTAGCCTCTTCACCGGCCAGCAAACCCTGGAAGGGTGCTCCAACCCGGAAGGCGTAACTAAGCTCCGTCTTCCCCACCGGGGGCAGATAAAGCTCCAGATCCAAATGATCGTTTAGTTCATCGCTAAAGTCCCCGTTTTCAACCCAGGTTCCACTGTAAGCAAACTTAACCCTACCCCCGGCCTCAACCGCCCAGACCGGGGTCGCCGCCAGGATTCCGCATAGGACAAGAAACAAAACTACTGCAAACTTACGCACCGGAGAAACCTCCCTCTCGTCGCTGGTCGCTCGTCACTCGTATTAAAGCAAGCCGCTGACAATCCCTACCGCAAATTCTCCAGGGTAAAGGTCCCCGCCGGGATCTGCGGGTTGAACTCAATCGCCTTGATGATAAATTCGGTCCTGGTATCACGCCGCAGTTTGTCCTCCATCACCGACTCCACCGGATACCAGCGGCCGGCAATCTCCGCGACCTTCGTGACCGTCATCACTTTCAGCAGGCGCCCGCTCCGCGCGTATAACTCCTCTTTAAGCCCGACAAACCGCTCTTTGTCCACCCAGGATTTTCGCCGGTAGTAGGAGACCTCTTTCCCTTCCACCGCCGTACCCTCCAAGACATAACAAGGACGCCCGTCGACCACTTCTTCACCGATCAATTCAAAGTTATATAAGTCAGTCAGCTTATCCGATTCCATCACATCCTGGTAGGAAAAATCACTGCCCATGATCCCTTGGTTCAACATGTGCCCGGAGATCTTGACCAGATCTTCCGCCTCCGGGAAGAACATCCACAACTCATCACCGCGTTTTAAGAACTTGGTCCCCCGGTCTCCCGGATTGGTAAAAACAACCAAACCATTATCGCCCTGGGCATAAGAGGTCATGGTTTTGACAAGCCGCCGGTTCCGGTTGATGATGATCATCTCCGCTTCGACCTGCGCGGTCTCAAAATGTTCGTTAGCATCCCGCCGTTTGATGATCTCTTCCGCGGTCAACGCACCCAAAACCGTCGGGGTAAAGATCGAAAGGAGCGCGACACCAACCACCAGATAAATCAGTTTTTTCATCAGCCTTAACTCCCTTCCCATGATAATAAAGTCTTACTGCACTTCCCGCATGGCTTCCGTAGGCTGGAGACGGGCCGCCCGCCGGGCCGGGAACAGGCAAGCAATGGTGACCACGATCACGCCCAGCACAAAGGCGAAGACGGTGTTCCCGACCGAGGCCACCGGATAGAACATGGTATCAAAGAGCACCTCCGCCTCCATCCCGGATAAAGCCTCCCCGTAATCAAAACCGACCTTCCCCAAATAGGCCGTCAGCAGATGGCCAAGGACCGCCCCCACCAGACTGCCGGCGATCCCCATGAATGCGCCTTCAATCACAAAAAGTTGCAGAATGTTCTTTCCTTCCAACCCCAGGGCGGTCATCATCCCGATCTCTTTCGTCCGTTCCCTGATGATCATAATCATGGTGTTGATCACCACAATACAAGAGAGCAGAACCAGGATGAGATAGATATAGTTAAAGATGATCTCCGAGAGATCCATCAAAGGAATCAAATCACTGGTCTCCCGGTAACTCAAGGCCAGATAGCGGTCGGCTTCCCCCGCCTCGGCCAGGAAGGTTTTCACCGCCGGCAGGACCTGAGGAACCAGTTTGGGATCCTTCGTCACCAGCAAAAGCTCGGTCGCTTGGTCTTCCATCTCCAAAAGTCTTTGTGCCTGGTCCAGGGGCAAATAAAAGACCATCTCGTTGAGGAGCTTTAACCCGCTTTCAAGCCGGCCGACAATCTCGAACGTAATCCCTTTGAGGGAGCCGAAAGCCGTATTGAAGACAATGGTTACCTTATCCCCCACCCGCCGGCCGATCTTATTCAGGAGAGCGGTTCCCATCACCACAGCCTGCTCCCCGGGGCGTACCATCCGTCCCTCGACCAGTTTGTCTTCAAGATCGGTAAAAGCCAGTTCTTGAGCGGGGTTGACCCCCCAGCCGCTCATACTGACCAATTGATCACCGGTACTGACCAGCGCACCGAATTTCAGCCGGGGGATCACCATCTCCACCTGATCGAGAGCCGCCAGTGCCCCGCACATCTCCGACACCCCCCGGCCGGCCAGGCCGTCCACCGGGTAACTTAAGGTCAGGAGGCGTTCCCGTTTTTGGTAGTCCCGGTCAATGATCTTGATATGACCGGAATTGTAATAAATGTGATCGGCAAAGACTTTGTCGACCATCCCCACAATAAGACCGCGGGCAAAAACAACAATCATCACCCCGAACGCAATCGCGGCAATCGAAACCAGGGTCCGCAGTTTGCTCCGGAACATATTCTTAAAGGCAATTTTCACCAGATAGCCCACGACCACACCCCCTTACCGATGATAAATCGTCTTAACCGGATCCTTATCCGCCGCCCAGTAGGCCGGTAAGATACTGGCCAGAAGCGAAGTCAGCACCACGAAAAGGAAGACCCGGACAAAAGCGGCCGGATTCCATACCCCGTATATTTTCCCGATAATCGGCATGCCAAAGGTCGTAATGTCCAAGCCGACCATGCCGCCAAAGTCCACACCATACTTGGCAAGTAGCCCGACACCGGTCATACCCATCATAATGCCTGCTACTCCACCAAGGATCCCGATCCCGGTTGATTCCAAAACAAAAGTAAAGACCACTTCTTTGTTCTGGAGCCCCAACGCCTTCATCATCCCAATCTCGCCCATCCGTTCCAAAGCAGCCAAAATAACCGTGTTTATGATGGCAATCGCGCCGATCAACAAAATAATCGCGAAGATCACCCGTTTCTCCAGTTCAGCCGCCCCGATAAAGGTGACGGCCTCCAGCTCCTGCCAAGGGTAGACGGCCAGACGACCATCGATCTTTTTTATGCGGCCGGCCAGTTCGGCGGCGCGCTTTGGCGCCGTCTCCTTATTCTCCAGACGGATCATCACCTTGCTGACCCCACCGCCAACATTGAGTCTTTGTGCCACCAGCGGTAAAGGGAGATAAATGATGTTCTGATTGACGTTGGGGTTGCTGGTGTGCACCAGACCGGCAATCTCGGCTTCGATTGTATTGAAGTGTCCCGCTTTGTCTTTGACCAGTAAAGTTATGTAATCCCCTACGGTCAGCTCCATCAGGTCGGCCAGTCTTTTCCCCATAACCGCCTTGGCTTCGTCCAGGGCAAACATGGAACCCTCGACAAATTGCTTCTCCAGGGCAAAAACACCGCGCATTGCTTCCGGATCAATCCCTTTGGCAAGCACCGGCAGTTCATCCAGGCCATTACTAAGCCGGGCGAAGAAATGCAACTCTGGTGCGGCTGCTACAAAACCTTCCACCCCTTGAATTTCACGGTCCAACTCATCATCTAACATAAGGAGGTGTTCCAGGGGCAGCTCCTTTTCTTCCTTTTCGGCCTGCCAGTAGGCGTCGGTGACCACTTGCAGATGGCCGGCTTCGTAATCAAGGATGGTGGCGTAGGACATCTCACTCATTCCGCCGATTAATGAATCATACAAAATATACGTTAAAACGGCAAACGCAATAATGATCGAGGTAATAACCGTCCGGTTCCGGTGCCGGGTCAGATTCTTAAAGGCCAGCCTAGTTAAGAACAGCATCCTGCTCCCTCCTTTGGTCCTTCGCAATCAACCCGTCCCGGATCTCAATTAAACGGCGGGCGTAAGCCATCACCAGCGGATCATGGGTGGAAAAGATAAAGGTCGTCCCCAGTTCCCGGTTCATCTTGGCCATCACGGCCAGCACTTCCTCGCTGGTTTTTGAGTCCAGGTTGGCCGAGGGTTCGTCGGCCAGGACCAGTTTGGGTTCTTTAACCAAAGCCCGGGCAATCGCCACCCGCTGTTTCTGTCCGCCCGACAACTCATTGGGTTTCCGGTTCTCCAAACCCTCCAGTCCCACCGCCCTCAGGATACCCAGCACCCGGTCGCGGATCTCCCGCTTGTCGTATTTATTGACCAACCGGATGGCAAACTCCACATTTTCGTAGGCGGTCAAGACCGGAATCAGGTTATAACTTTGGAAGATGAAGCCGATATGATGACGGCGAATCATGGCCAGTTCTTTTTTGTCCAGCTCCGCCAAGCTTTGACCGTCAAACAAAATTGTCCCGGCGGTTGGGGTGTCCAGACAACCCACCAAATTCAAGAGCGTGGTCTTCCCGGAACCGGAGGGCCCAAAGATCGTCGTGAATTCCCCTTTCTCCACCGTGAGATCGACCCCCCTGAGCGCCGGGACCTCAATCTTCCCCTGGTCGTAAACTTTTTTCAACCCCTTGAGTTCCAATAAAGCCATCGTGCCTACCTCCTTGTTTATATTACTCGCCACTCGTCACTTCTTCCGCAGTCCGTTCTCGATGAAATAAAGCATCTGGTCGATAATCTTCATGTCATCCAGATCAAACTTCCCGTCTTCCATAATAAAATCAGTCAAGGAGTAAAGCATTCCCGTCAGCATCTTCCCCATGATCTTTGGGTTGATCGCCGGGTCAATCGCCCCTTGCACCTGTCCGTATTCCAGCAGTTGCTGGAAAAATTCGGCGCTCTGGTCTTCATATTCACCGAAGATCTCCCGGTAGAGTTCTTTGTCGTTCGCCAGCATCAGCCCGATCGGGAGTAAACGCGGGTTTTCTTTCGCAAAGCGGAACCCACTTAAATAAACCTCCCGTAAGAGCTGGAAAAAATCATATTTGTCCTTGTTTTTTACCATGTCACTGTTGATATACGATAATTTCTTCTCCACTAGCAATCCCATCAGGTATTTATAGAGATCCTTTTTATCCTCAAAATATTGGTAAAAACTGCCGACGGCAATCCCCGCCTGTTCCGCGATGACCGTCACCCGCGCCTGGTGAAAAGGATGGGTGGCAAACTCGTCGATGGCCGCTTCAATGATCCGTTCCTGCTTCTCTTTTGGTAGGTTGAAAAAAGTATCCTTCGGCATCGAATCCTCCCTTTCGTCCGCCAATCAACAATTATGTATGATCGTCGTTCCGCCAAATTCAGGGTCAATGACAATCTGATTTTATTTATGAATGTGAGTTCACATTCATATGAACCTACATTCATATTGTACCCCATAAAGCCAGCAGGGGCAAGCATAATCGTAAAAGAGCGGAAAAATCATTCTCCATGCGCAACCAAGCACGAATGGAAGGCGGGGTACTAGACGTTTTGCTAAACAGAATGTTACTTTCTTTTTGCGGCCGGCATGATAGAATAGATATTAGCAGTAAGCAAGTGATTTTTTAAAAGAAATCAACAATATGCAAGCAATCTTTTAAATAATTGTCCAAAGAAGCACCGGCAGATCGGAGATCGGCCGAAGAACACACAAGGAGTAGGAAAGATGAACAACTATGTAGTCGTTAACCAAGTTCTCATCCTCTTTTTAATCATAGGCATCGGTTTCATCACCCGGAAAAAGGACGTGCTGTCCCCGGAAGCAACCAGGGAACTAACCCGTCTGTTGCTGAATGTCACCTGCCCGTTAACCATCTTCACCTCCTTTCAATTGGAGTACTCCCGCACGGTCCTTCTCGGGGCCGGTCAAGTTTTTGCCTTTGCTGCCGGGGTCCATCTCTTTGCCCTCCTCCTTGGCCTGGTCATCTTCAACCGCCAGCCGGAAGCGGTCAAGCGCGTCCTCCGTTTTACCACCATCTTCTCCAACTGCGGTTTTATGGGCTTTCCCCTCCTGCAAAGTGTTTACGGCAAAAGCGGCGTTTTTTACGGTTCCTTTTATGTAATGGTCTTCAATCTTTTCGTTTGGACCGTCGGCATTCGCATCTTCAGTGGCAAGCCGGATCAGTCTTCATGGAAGAATGTTATGACCAACCCCAATCTCATCGCGGTCGTCCTCGGCCTGCTCTCTTTTCTCCTTCCGGTCAAGCTTCCGGGACCGGTCTACGCCGCCATGGAAATGGTCGGCTCAATGACCACCCCCCTGTCCATGCTCCTGGTTGGCGCGACCTTGACCGAGGTCAGACCGGGCGAACTGTTCTCCGGTTGGGCCGTCTATTACGGTTCCTTTATCCGCCTGCTGCTCATGCCGTTTCTGGCGCTTGCCGCCACCCGCCTGTTGAACTTTCCCCCGCTTTTACAAGGGATCTGTGTTCTGATCACCGCCACCCCGGCCGCCGCCTTAACCACCCCTATTGCGGCCAGATACGATGGGGATACCCGTTTATCCGCCCGCCTGGTCCTCCTCTCCACGGTTTTATCCGTGATCACCCTCCCGCTCTTTGCCTTTCTGTTAAATAAATAATCCGTATCCGTGGCGAATAATTTAATCGATTAAATTACCGCCGGAGAAACAAGATGCCAAACATTAAAGAGCGTTTGAAACCGGTGGATGTCTCCATGACTACGGTATCCGGGTTTTTTTGGAATTTCCTTCTTTGAGATCAATATTCAGAGCATTTTTTTTACTTTAGATGCGTAAAGCCTGCTGCCGACTAACCGGGTAAATTAAAACCAGGCATTAATTTTAGCAGGAAAAGGAGGGGAAAGAGGTGAGGCAGGAAAAACGGGAGGAGAAGAGAAGAGGGAAAAAAAAGATGGGGGAATCAGGTTATCGCTTGCCCGTAATACGCCCCGGCGCCATGCTTGCGGCGATAATGTTTGTCGAGAAGTTCCTGGCTGATAGCCAAAGCATTTCCATCCAGCGCTTTGGTAAGGAAAGCAATCTTCGCGATCTCTTCCAAAACCACGCTATTGTGGACCGCGGCCGCCGGATCCTTCCCCCATGTAAAGGGACCGTGGTTGGCAACCAGTACTCCGGGAAAATCCAGATAGTTAAGGCCGGCAAACCGCTCGACAATCACTTTCCCGGTGTTCAATTCGTATTCATCCTTAATCTCCGCCGGCATCAGCGGTCGGGTACAGGGCACTTCGCCGTAAAAATAATCGGCATGGGTCGTCCCCAGGCAGGGAATCCCCTTTTGGGCTTGCGCCCACGCAGTGGCCCAGGGCGAATGGGTGTGGACCACGCCCCCAATTTCCGGGAAGTTCTGGTAAAGGTACAGGTGGGTCGGTGTATCGGACGAGGGTTTCAGGTTCCCCTCCACCACTTTCCCGTAGAGGTCCACCACCACCATATGCTCAACCCGTAAATCTTCATACGGCACGCCGCTGGGTTTGATGACGACCAGCCCCTTTTCCCGGTCGATCCCGCTGACATTGCCCCAAGTGTAAATGATCAGATTCCGGTTTTTCAATTCAAGATTAGCGGCCAGCACTTTTTCTTTTAATGCGGCAAGCATAAAAATACCTCCTGCGCTGCTCAAAAACGCCCGTCGCTTTCCCCAAACCGGCCTGGCGCCAGAACCTTGGCCAGGCCGGAGAATAAATTCCGGCGGTCGCGGCGGAATCACTGACCGCGTCCGGACTCCGCCGCTCCCTCAGAGGCCATGGTCTTCATGTAAAATGTTCAACCGCGGCCTTTTCAATATTGAGACCGTCCTTATACCGCCGGAAAAACAGATTAAAACCTTCGATCTCTTCCGCCTGGGGCGCTATGATGCTTACTTTTTCGTTGGCAAATACTCTTTGGTCAAGATAGTCCTCAAGGGTCTCGTCTTTTGTTTTATTTTTCATATAGGCTGCCAAAAGGGCAATGCCCCAGGCACCGCCTTCCCCGGCGGACTCCATCACCGCAACCGGCACGTTTAGGGCACCGGCCATTAACCGCTGGGCGACACCCTTTGTCTTGAAGAGACCGCCATGTCCCAAAAGCTTATCTAAACCTACTTGCTCGTCCCGGGTCAAGATATCCATGCCGATCCTTAAAGTGCCCATTGCTGAAAAGAGCAGGGTGCGCATAAAGTTGCCCAAGGTAAAATTGCTGTTCTGGGTACGGACAAACAAAGGACGTCCTTCGGTAAACCCGGTGATATGTTCACCGGAGACATAGTTATAGGCCAGGAGGTTGCCGCCGTCCGGGTCCGCCGATAACGCCTTGTTATACAACATAGAATAAAGTTCATCTTTAGCCGGTTTGCGCCCCATGTTTTCCAAAAGCTCCGCAAAGATTGCTACCCAGTCGTCAAGATCGGAAGAGCAGTTGTTGCAATGCACCATGGCCACCGGCTTACCGGTCGGCGTGGTTACTAGGTCAATTTCCGGATGGACCTTTGATAATTCTTTTTCCAACACGATCATGGCAAAGATGGATGTCCCCGCCGAAACATTACCGGTGCGTGGGGCGACACTGTTGGTGGCCACCATCCCGGTACCGGCGTCACCTTCCGGCGGACACAGGGGAATTCCCGGTTGCAGGGTGCCGGTCGGGTCAAGCAGTTTTGCCCCCTTTACACTCAAGTAACCGGCATGATCCCCCGCCACCAGCACTTCGGGCAGAATATTCTCCAGTTTCCAACTGTAGTTGTAACCGGCAATCAGCTGTTCAAATTGGCGGATCATCCGGGGGTTGTAATCATTTAAACTGCTGTCGATAGGGAACATCCCGGAAGCATCCCCCACCCCCAGCACTTTTTCCCCGGTCAGCTGCCAGTGCACATAACCGGCCAGCGTCGTCATGAAGGCAATGTCTTTGACATGCTCTTCACCGTTGAGAATCGCCTGATAAAGATGGGCGATACTCCAGCGTTGGGGGATGTTGAAGTTGAATTCTTTCCTTAAAAGCTCAGCCGCTTGACCGGTGATGGTATTGCGCCAGGTACGAAAAGGAACCAACAGTTGATCGTTTTTGTCAAAAACAAGA
>NZ_JAAKDE010000009.1 GCF_013664685.1 Capillibacterium thermochitinicola | reverse complement strand
CCGGCAAACCGAGGGAATCTCAGGGTCACCCCTCTTACGGGGGTGTGGATTGAAACTTGTCATCACGCTAAATATCGTCTTTGCCGCGGTGTCACCCCTCTTACGGGGGTGTGGATTGAAACTTCACTTTCCACCCGCGATCTCCGCGTACAATCCAGGTCACCCCTCTTACGGGGGTGTGGATTGAAACTGGGGGGAGAGTTTCGATTTTCCGGGCCAGGGCGGTCACCCCTCTTACGGGGGTGTGGATTGAAACTGGAATATCTTTATAGCAAATCTGACCCAGAGATGTCACCCCTCTTACGGGGGTGTGGATTGAAACGCCACCCAACCGAAGCAATTGCTGCCGGGAAGACGTCACCCCTCTTACGGGGGTGTGGATTGAAACCTTCGTTGTCTTAATTATAGCATAGATAATCAAGTCACCCCTCTTACGGGGGTGTGGATTGAAACGTTTGAGAGGTTGCCTCATGAACCGTCACGATGCGTCACCCCTCTTACGGGGGTGTGGATTGAAACTCGTTTAATGTTGACCATATCCCAGAGGAAACTCGTCACCCCTCTTACGGGGGTGTGGATTGAAACATAGGCGAATTGGACTGAGGCTTTGTCCGAGAGGCGTCACCCCTCTTACGGGGGTGTGGATTGAAACCGCCAGTAAACGGAAAACCGCTCGGCAGACGGGGTCACCCCTCTTACGGGGGTGTGGATTGAAACCGGTATCTGTAGTCATCGTGATGGCCGTCGCCCTGTCACCCCTCTTACGGGGGTGTGGATTGAAACAACGTGGCGCCGTTGGTTATCGTGAACGTTTTAGGTCACCCCTCTTACGGGGGTGTGGATTGAAACTTGCGGGATTTGTTTTTTCCGAGCACAAGAACTTGTCACCCCTCTTACGGGGGTGTGGATTGAAACAGGAAACCAAGTCCGCGGATCATCTAGATCTACGTCACCCCTCTTACGGGGGTGTGGATTGAAACAAGACTAATGACTAGTTGAAGGGGGTCCTCGGACTTCACCAATTGATAGAAATCACATTTCATGCATTCACCGAATTTTTTCGCAAATTGCCCTTGAACTTCACCTTTGCAGTAGGTTCCGGAGACAACCCAGCAGGCTCTCCCGGAGCATTGGCCGCCATGAACTCCATCCAATCGTTGTTCGGTCGCGGCCGGACAAACACCCAGTTCGTTTACTTTGGCACCGCCCGGTTCCCGGCCGCATTTTTTGTACTCCCAACAGTTCAGCTTCATCATAACGACCTCCAATTTTGTAATATATAATATATTCGTCTAATATCGTACGTCGCTTGAGTGAATTTTGCGTTGCGATGAAGCCTGGGGACATAGGCCTATTGGGCCTCCTTTAAAACCTGCTTCAGGATGGCAAGCCCCTTTGCCAGGTCGGCTTCGCTGATATTCAACGGGGGGACCAACCGCAGGGCTGTTGGCGCGACCGCGTTGATGATTAACCCCTGTTCAAGGCAGGAGCGCATCACCGGTTGGGCCGGGATGGCCAGTTCGAGGGCGAGGAGGAGGCCCCAGCCGCGGACTTCCTTGATGACGGGAAGTTCTTGCTGCCAGGACTGGAATTCGGCCTTTAACTCCGCCCCCAGGCGGGCGGCCCGCTCCGGCAACTTTTCTTCTTCGATAATTTTGAGGTTGGCCAACGCGGCGGCGAAGGCCATGCCCCCGCCGCCCACGGTGGTACTGTGGTCCCCCGGTTCGAAGGCGGTGGCCACCTCTTCCTTGGCCAGCATTGCGCCGATGGGAACGCCGCCGCCGAGTGCTTTGGCCAGGGTCATGATATCCGGCTTGACCCCGAGATGCTCCCAGGCGAAGAACTTTCCGGTCCGCCCCAGGCCGGTCTGGACCTCGTCGATCATCAGCAGGAGGCCATGCTGCCGGCAAAGGGTGACCAGCCCGTGGAAGAAAGCCGGGTCCACCGGGATGACGCCGCCTTCCCCCTGCACCAATTCGAGGAGGACGGCACAGGTCTGCGGGGTGATCGCCGCCTCCCAGGAGGCCAGGTCATTGTAGTGGGCGTAGCGGAACCCCTCCGGCAAGGGGCGGAAGGCTTCCTGGTATTTGGGCTGTCCGGTGGCGGCCAAAGCCCCCATGGTGCGGCCGTGGAATGAGTGGTAAGCCGTGATGATCTCGTATTTCCCGCCCATCCGGGTGCGGCCGTATTTGCGGGCCAGTTTGATGGCGGCTTCGTTGGCCTCCGCGCCGCTGTTGGCGAAGAAGACCCGTTCCAGGCCGGACAGGGCGGCCAGTTTCTCGGCCAACAGGACCTGTTCTTCCAGGCAGAAAAAGTTCGACACGTGGATGATCTTTTCCGCCTGTTTCTGTAAGGCGGCCACCACGGCCGGGTGGGAGTGGCCAACGGCCTGTACGGCGATGCCGCTGAGGAAATCGATGTACTCCTTGCCGTCGACATCATATAATCGCGCGCCTTCGCCCCGGGCAAAGACGACCGGCAGGCGCCCGACGTTTTTCATCAGGACTTTGCCGGCGCGCTCGACCCATGAGGACATCTCCATTTGTCCACCGCCTCCTCTCTTTGTTTTTCACTCGACGACCATGGTGCCGATTCCCTGGTCGGTCAGGACCTCCAAAAGGAGGGTATGGAAACGCCGGCCGTCGATGATGTGGGTCCGGCTCACCCCGTGTTGCAGGGCGTAGATGCAAGCCTCCACTTTCGGGACCATGCCCCCTTCAATCTGCCCGCTATGGATCATCGTCCGGGCCTGTTCGATGTTGATCATTGACAGGAGGGAGGACTGGTCTTGCGGGTCGGCGTAGATTCCTTCCGTATCGGTCAGAATAATCAGTTTTTCGGCTTTTAAAGCCGCGGCCAGTTCGCCGGCGACCGTGTCGGCGTTGATGTTGTAGAATTCCCCGTCGGCGCCGACGCCGATGGTGGCCACGACGGGAATATAGCTCTTTTCGATCAGGAAATGCAAGAGCTCCGGTTTGATGGCGACCACTTCCCCGACAAAACCCAGGTCGACCTGGTCGTTGTCGAGTTGCTTTTTGCGGGCGACCAGGAGCTGGCTGTCCTGACCGGAAAGGCCGACGGCTTTACCGCCAAACTGGTTGATCATGGTGACCAGTTCTTTGTTGATCTTGCCGGCCAGCACCATATTGACGATCTCCACGGTGTCGGCGTCGGTGACGCGCAACCCCTGATAAAACGTGCTTTTGACCCCGACTCTTTTGAGCATTTCGGAGATCTCCGGGCCGCCGCCGTGGACGATCACCGGGTTGAGGCCAAGGTATTTCAGGAGAATGATATCAAGCATGACGGCTTTTTTGATCTCCGGATTGATCATGGCGTTGCCACCGTATTTGATGACAAAGGTTTTTCCGTGAAAACTCCGGATATAAGGGATGGCTTCGATGAGCACCTGGGCCCGTTGTTGGAATTCTTCCATCGGTGATACCCCCTTTTCTGCGAAAAGAACCGTTACGAACGGTAACTGCCGTTAATCCGCACATATTCCTGGGAGAGGTCGCAGGTCCAGATGGTGGCGGCCGCTTCTCCCTGGTTTAAGTTGATCTCGGTGGTGATCGCCTTTTCCTGCAGGATCCGTTTGGCCGCTGCTTCATCAAAGGCGAGGCCGGCGCCGTCATAGACCAACAGCTCGCCCAGGCGGATCCGGGTCTTCTCCGGGGCGAAATCAATCCCGGAGTAGCCGACAGCCGCCAGGATCCGGCCCCAGTTGGCGTCTTCGCCGTAGAAGGCGGTCTTGACCAAGGGCGAGTTGGCCACCGCGCGGGCGGCGGTCTCCGCTTCCTGTTCGGTCCGGGCACCGGTGACCCGGACGGTGATAAACTTGGTCGCCCCCTCGCCGTCCTGCACGATCATCCAGGCCAGGTGGCGGCAGACTTCTTCGAGGGCGGCGGTGAAGGCGGCCAGCGCCGGCCCTCCGGTGACCGGCGGCCCACCGGCCGCCCCGTTCGCCAGGAGGAAGACCGAATCGTTGGTACTGGTGTCGCCGTCGACGGTAATGCGGTTAAAGGTCCGGTCGACCACGGCGCGGATGGTCTGCTGGAGCACCGCCTGGGGGACCGGCGCGTCGGTGGTCAGCACGGCCAGCATGGTGGCCATGTTGGGCTGGATCATCCCCGAACCTTTGGCCATCCCGCCGATGCGGATTTCGCGGCCGTCGTGCTGATAGGCCACGGCGTATTCCTTGGGAAAGGTGTCGGTGGTCATGATCGCCCGCGCGGCGTCGGTTCCCCCGCCGGCCGACAGGTTTTCCTTCAGGGTTGGCAGGGCGGCCAGGATGGGCGGGACCGGCAAGGGCACGCCGATCACCCCTGTGGACGCCAGGAAGAGTTCGTCCGGAGTCGTCTGTAACAAGTCGGCAAGGGCGCGGGCGATGGTCAAGGTGTCCGCCATCCCCCGGGGGCCGACGCAGGCATTGGCATTGGCGCTGTTGATGATGACCGCCCGTTTGTTCTGCTGCGACAGGTGTTCCCGGCTGACCAGGACCGGGGCCGCTTTCACCTTGTTGGTGGTAAAGACGGCCGCCCCGGTGGCGACCGGATCGGAATAGACGAGGGCCAGATCGGGTTTGCCCGACTTTTTCAGGCCGCAAGCCAAACCGGAAGCCAGAAAACCTTGGGGCGCGGTGACACCGCCCGTAATTTGGACTATATTGTTCATGGAATTCACCTCATTTCGTCTTCCTTGTCACGCGCTGGAAAAGTCCGGAGTCTACGGCCAAAGTCCCAGATCGGTGAGGCCGGTTGTTTCCGGCAGCGCAAAGAGGATGTTCATATTCTGGATGGCCTGACCGGCAGCCCCTTTCACTAAATTGTCGAGGGCGGAGAGGACGATGATCTGGCCGGTCCGTTCGTCCACCCGGACGCTGATCTGACAGCGGTTGGAGCCTAAAACGGCTTTGGTGTGGGGAAGATCGGTCTCCGGCAGCACGGCCACCATCGGTTCCTCCGCATAGAAATCCTGGAAGACGCGGGTCAGGCTTTCGGTGGTGGCCCCGGTTTTTCCGGCCAGGTGCAGCGTCATCAGGATCCCCCGGGGGATTGGCACCAGATGGGGGGTGAAGGAGACTTTGACCTCCTTTTTCCCAATTTGTCCCGCGTAGACTTCCACCTCGGGGATGTGCCGGTGATTGGGCAGGCCATAGGCGCGGAAATCACCGGTGACTTCGGCAAAATGCAGATCCGGGCGGGGAGAGCGTCCGGCGCCGGAAACCCCCGACTTCCCGTCGGCGATGATCAGCGGCGAGGCCAAAAGGTCATGGACGAGTAAAGGAGCGACGCCGAGCAGAATCGCGGTGGGGTAACACCCGGGGTTGCCGACCAACCGGGCGCCGCGGATCGCGGCGCGGTTGATCTCCGGCAGGCCGTAAACGGCCTCGGCCAACAGTTCGGGGGCCGGATGGGGAATTTTGTACCAGGCTTCGTACAGGGCCGGGTCTTTAAACCGGAAATCGGCGCCCAGGTCAATGACTTTCACGCCCGCGGCCAAAAAGCCCGGGGTCATTTCGGCGGCGACGCCATGGGGGACCGCCAAAAAGACCAGGTCGCACTCGGACAAACGGGGATCGTTCAGGTCCAGGATGGTCGCTTGGCCCAGGGCGGTTCCGTGCAAAGTGGGGAAAAGCTCCCAGGCAGGGCGTCCGGCCTGTGAACGGGAGGCCAGGGCGTGGATGGTGGCCTCCGGATGTTTATGGAGCAGGCGAATCAGTTCACCGCCGGTGTAACCATTGGCACCGACAATGCCGACTTTGAACATGGTCTCCCCTCCCAGTTGTTGCCTGAAATGTTATTGTTCTTAATTATAACCGACACCGGGGCGGTTGGCAATGATAAAAATACATAATTTACGTATAAATATGTTAAACTTCCTTTGCAAATGACGACTGTCTAGGCTTTTGCCGGGTGTTTGGATTCAAGTTTATAAAAGACACGGGCGGCGGTGCGGGTTAAGGGCATGAAAAAAGTTGGAGGAAGGCTGCTTCACTCCAACTTCAGGTGTCTGGTGGTGCCGTCTGGTGCCGTCTGCCCCGGCCGGGGCAGGACGGAACTTACGAGGCATTGGTTAAGAAGTTTTCGATCTCGTATTGTTTGGAAACCTCTTGCAACCAGGGATTGTATTCCGCTTGCAGTTTCTGGTTGAATAAATACTCCTTAATCTCGGCTTTGCTCTTTTCGTAGTCCGGGGCGGCCGCTTGTTTCTTTTCTTCCACCTTGATCAGGTGGTAACCGTATTCCGTTTTGACCGGCGCGCTGACTTCCCCGACGGCGAGGGCGAAAGCGGCCTTTTCGAACTCGGGCGTCATGTCCCCGCGGTTGAAGAAGCCCAACTGTCCGCCGTTGTTTTTCGTTGACTCGTCAAGGGAGTATTCCTTGGCCAGCGCGGCGAAGTCCTCCCCTTTGGCCAGCTTCTCCTTAATCTCTTTGGCCTCTTTTTCGGTGGCGACCAGGATATGGCGGGCTTTCACCTGTTCCTTCTGGGCAAAGTCTTCCTTGTTCTTTTCAAAGAAGGCTTTCATCTCTTCCTCGGTGACCTTGATTTTGGGCTCCAGCAGTTTTTTGATCTTCAGCGTGTTGACGATGTTCTTTTTAACCTCCGCCAAGGACGTGCCCCGCACCGCCATGATCTGGGTAAAGGATTCTTCACCCCCATAGTAGTCGTAGTACTTGGCCAGCGCCTCTTCGATCTCCGCCTCCGTGATGGTGATCTTCTGTTTCTTGGCTTCCAGGTCAACGATCTTTTGGGCGATTAAAAGGTTCAAACCCTGCTGACCGGCTTGCGACAGTAACAGTTGATACAACTCGTCTTTTGTGATCTTTTCCCCGTTGACGCTGGCGACCACCGTACTGCGGGGGCCGGTGAAGAATTGGCGAACGCCGAGGAACACCCCGGAGACTAGGCTAAGGATGATCAGAACAATAACTGCTTTCTGCCTGGTCAATCGCTTCCGCAATCTCATTTTGGCTGCTCACACTCCTTCAATTTGTTACGGGTAGTTTACCAGATGAAGATGTCCGCTGTGTGTCAAAGCGGAATTTGTCAACAACCGTAGCAAATGGTCAGGAGTGTTTTTTCAAGGTTAAGGTAAAGGTCGTGCCGTGGGCGGACGTGCTTTTCAGGTAAAGGTCGCCCCCCAGGGCCTGGGCCATCATTTTACTGAAGGGCAGGCCCAGCCCCAACCCCCGCACCCGTCCTTTTTTGGCCGCGCCGCGGAAGAAACGTTCGAAGATCAGTTCCTGTTCCGCCGGCGGGATGCCGGGGCCGTTGTCGGTGACGTTGATCCGGATCTCCTCTTTGGTTTCGTCGAAGGTCACCTCGATCCGCCCCTCCGTCTTTCCCACCGCCGCCAAAGCCTGCTCCGCGTTGTTGAACAGGTTATAAAGGATCTGGCGGAGGCGCAGCTGGTCGGTGGCGATGAGCGGATCTCTCGGCAGGGGCCGGACTTCGATCTTGACTTGCCTGTCCTCCTGCCCCCGTAACCATTGGGCGGCGATCTCCTGGACCAAAGCGTTGAGCGGGCAAAGGGTCTTTTCGACCCGGAGCTCCCCGGCGGCAAAGGCGTTGAAGGCGAGGAGATCTTCGACCATCCGCTGCAGGCGGGTGGTTTCTTCCGCGGCCAGCGCCAGAAACTCTTGGGCTTCCGGCCCGGTGACAACCTGGTCCCGGACCGCCTGGACAAGCCCGCTGATGGCCGCCACCGGCGTCTTCAGTTCGTGGGTGACGCCGGCCAAAAGTTCGGTCCGGAGGGCTTCCAATTGGCGTAAACGAACCGTCATGTCATTAAAAGCCCGGATTAACTCGTAAAGCTCGGTTTCACGGACGTTGGGGTCCAACGCTTGCCGGTAGTCGCCCTCGACAATTTGCCGGGCGGCGGCCGCCACCTTCTGGATGGGTTTGGTCAAATGGCGGGTCAGGAGATAGATGACACCCCACCCCAGGGCCGCCAAACTTCCCAGCATGAAAAACAAAAAATCCACCTCTTCGGGGTTGGTGTTGATCTGGCGGTGGGGGTAGATGACATAGACGGCGCCAAGCCACCGTTCTTCCGCTTTGATGGTGTGTTTCAAGATGTAGAAGCGGGATTGGGGCCCGATCTTGAGCTGTTGGAAGCCTTCTTCCACATAGGACGGGATGGTGATGCGCTCCAGAAGCGCCAGGGGCGGGCGGTCCGGTGTGCTGTAGACAATGCGGTTTTCCGGATTGACGATGAAAAGGAACAGATCCGTACCCAGGCCGAGCAGGCGTTGGCTGCGCCCGATTTCTCCGGTTAAGTTGCGGTCAAGCTGTAGACCGCCCCCGGGGCCGGCGACCCGCTCCGCCGTCCCGGCGGCCAAAGCCTTTAAGCTGACGAGGCGGCGCTGGACGGCACTCCGGCGGAGCCAGAAGCTGGTGAGGACCCCGATCAGGAGGAGGCCGGTAAAGAGCGTCAGCAGATAACGGGTTGTCCAGTACCGGAGCAGCGGTTGGCGTTTAGTGGTTTCGGTAGACACAGAACTGATACCCCACTCCCCGCAAGGTCTTTACTTCCCCTTCGCTCTTCGGCCAGTGGCGGAGGGCTTTGCGGATTCTTTTGATGGCCAGATCCACCGCCCGGTCACTGCCTTCGTAGTCGAGGCCCCAGACTTCCTCGATCAACTGTTCGCGGCGGAAGACCCGGTTGGGATGGCGGGCCAGAAAGAGGAGGAGGGCCAGGTCCCGCGGGATTAAGGAGAGGTCGGTCCCGTGCAAAGAGACGGTATGGGCGGCAAAGTCGATCTTCAGGCTCCCGTACTGCCTGGTCTCCTGGTCCTCCCAGATCCGGGCGGGACGGCGCAAAACCGCCTTTACCCGGGCGACCACTTCTTCCGCGTTGAAGGGTTTGGTGATGTAGTCGTCGGCTCCCAGGTTGAGGCCGGCCAGTTTCTGCTGGGTTTGTCCCAGCGCGGTCAGCATGATCACCGGGCAGGGACTCTGCTCACGGATGTGCCGGAGAATGCTCCAGCCGTCGGTCCCCGGGAGCATGACGTCAAGGAGGACCAGATCCGGTTGGACGGCGGCGAATTTGCGGATTGCTTCTTCCCCGTCCGCCGCCGTTTCGACCTGGAAACCGGCTTTGCTGAGATAGGCTTGCAGGACACGGGCAATCGCCGTTTCGTCTTCGACGATTAAAATCTTCTTCCCCACCGGCTTCCCCCTTTGGGCCTCCGCCTTTCCTCTTCCTCTTTCATCCTTACCCAAGGAAACCCGGATCATACGAACCGGCAGCGTGGCGAGAATAATTCCCTCCGTTGTAACCTTCGGCGGCGCATGCTTTAATCTCATCAAGCGTAATGGGCTGGCCGGCTTTTTGCTCTTTTAACCGGTGGTAAGCGGCGGGAACCAGCGGAAAATTCAACGCATTGCGGTAGCGGAGCCAGTTCTCTTCCAAGTACGGGAGGAGGTAAACGGCCACGGCGACCTTGGCTTTGGCCAGGAAAGCGTCGGCGCGAAAGGCCGCCTGCCGTCGGCAGTTCGGGCTGACGCCCAGTTCGTCGCTGCCGTGGCGGTTAAAGATCAGGGGGTAAATGGCGCATTCCACCGGTTTCGGCGGGGCCTCTTGCCCGGAGGGGAAATGGTTGTTGCGCCGGTAGGGGCAAAGGGCGGCCGGGGGCAGACCGTAAATGGTTCCGTGGGGCGTGCTGATCTGCACCAGGTCTAGGGCCAAGGAGAGCGCCGCTTCCTTTTTCTGCAGGAAAGCCAGTTCGCCGGGCAGGAGGCAAACGAGAGGAAAAACCCCGGCTTCGGTGACCGGTGAGCCGTCGCAGCCACGGCAGAGGTCCGGCCGGGCCGTGTCCGGAAAGGTTTGCCAAAAATCCTGAAA
Organism: Capillibacterium thermochitinicola; assembly: GCF_013664685.1. NCBI lineage: Bacteria > Bacillati > Bacillota > Capillibacterium > Capillibacterium thermochitinicola. The sequence continues at coordinate 65,204 of NZ_JAAKDE010000009.1, read as the reverse complement.
GTTTTGGGGCTTGATGGCGGTAAAAGTGTTTTTCATCCGCAACCATCCTTACTTTCTTTTTTACGCTTTGGTTACAACCATTATATGTGCATCTCCGGGCGGGCGTTAAAGGGAAGAGGAGTGGGAACAATTATGTACAAGTGGGAACCAACATGGCAAGTGGAGACTTATTATGGAGGACGTTTATGGAGCGGGAAGACTTACTGCGCAAGTTAAACTGGTTTTATAGTCTGGAGGTGAGCCAGACCGAACTCTATCTGGCCCAAAGCAAGAAGTTTAAGGGGAGTTACGAAAGTATTGTTTTTGAACGGACGGCCCTGGTCGAACAGCAACATGTTGAACGTTTGACAGCGGTCATCAGGGAGTTGGGCGGCGAGCCCCATATAATCGGGGATGTGATCTCCCCGCTCTTTGGCGGTTTACTCGGCAGAACACTGGCGTTCACGGGTTTGAAAAAGACGCTGCAGGGGAATATCAAGATTGAAAATAAGGCCATGGCCGACTATGTTGCTTTGCATAAAGAGGTGGGCGCTGAGTTTGGCCCCGAGCTCCAGGCCGTACTCCAACATAATCTGGTGGACGAAGATGTGCATACCGCCTGGTTTGCCCGGCGTTTGGAGGATTATGAGCTACTGGGTATAGAGGACTAAGCAGTATGCACTACTAACTGGAAAAAATCCGCATATATTTAGCATAGGAGGTGGTGTCGATGGGCGAACGGCCGAACGGGGGCCGCAAGAATTACACCTTACCGGTGCCCTATCCCGAGCCCAAAGTGGTAGCACCCAATGCTTTCTATGCCCAGCTTTTGCTGGAGGACTATGCGGGCATGACCAGTGAGTTGACGGCGATTCACCAGTATTTATACCATCACTACTACTTTGAGAAAGAATTGAGCGCGATGGTGGAGAGCATCGCCATTGTCGAGATGAAACATCTGGAGTTGTTGGCGGAGACCATTTTATTACTGGGCGAGGCCCCCGAGTACCGCACCCTCAGCCATAATTTCCCTGCTTACTGGAATGCATCTTTTGTCTACTACGGCAAGGATCTTTGCGACCGTTTGGCGGCAGACATCGCGGCGGAACAGGAGGCGATCTGTAACTACCGCCGGCACCAGGAATTAATTGCTGATCCCCATATCCGGGAGCTGCTCGCCCGGATCATCATGGACGAGGAGCATCATTTGAAATTGTTTAGACAGGCAATGTACCGGTATTGTCCAGGGTGGGGGGAAACCCAGGTCTAAAAAAAGGGTCCTGTTGGAGGACCCTTCTTTTTTTCCGTTAAGCTTAGGTGGTGGAGATCAGGGGGCGCCGTTTCCAGCGGCCGGAGAGAAAGTAGACAAAACCGAGGAGCGCCCCGACCGTCCAGGCCACGGGGATTCCCCACCAGATCCCGTTGGTGCCCAGTCTTTTGGAGAGCAGGCTGGCGACGGGTACCCTAATCAGCCAGAGCGAAAAGACGGAGAAAAACATGGGAATGAGCGTATCGCCGGCGCCCCTGAGCACCCCGTTGGTAATGAACATCCAGGCAAAAACGGGGTAAAAGGAACCGACGATAATCAGATAGCTGGCGCCGATCGTAATCACTTCGGGGTCGGTATTGAACATGGCGATCAGCTCCCGGCCGAACAGGGTGACGGTGATCGTCGTGGCGAGGGCGATCGCAATGGCCATGGCCAGCGCGCTGAGGTACCCGCGCTTGACGCGTTCCGGTTTCCGCGCGCCCAGGTTTTGGCCGACAAAAGCGGACAGGGCGGCGGAGAGGTTCATCGCCGGCATGGAGGCGAAGGAATCGATCCGTCCGGCGGCGGTGTAGGCGGCGACGGCGGCCGTTCCGAAATTGTTGACGATACGGGAGAGGGCCATCATGCCGGTGGCCACCAGCATCTGCTGGATGCCGGTGGGAAGGCCGATTTTTAAGGTGGTGAGGAAGATGGTGCGGTCAAAGGTCATCTTCTTCAGATCAAAACGAAAGAGCTCATAGCGGCGGGCGAGATAATATTGGCCGAGGATGAAAGAGACCGCTTGCGCGATGATGGTGGCCCAGGCCGCCCCGGCGACGCCCCAACCGAAGGAAAGGATAAACACGAGATCCAAAACGATGTTGATCATGGTGGAGAGGATTAAAAAATAGAGGGGGGTTTTGGAATTGCCCAGCCCCCGGAGGATCGCACTGATGGTATTAAACCCGAAGGTAAAGATGAGCCCGGCGAAGATAATCTGGAGGTAGGTAACGGCGAGGGCAAAGATTTCGGCCGGAGTTTTGAGGAGCCGCAGCAGCGGTTTGCTGGTGGCCAGGCCCAGCAGGGTGCAGACGAGGGCCGCGACAAAAAGAAAGATGTAAGTGGTATCGATGGTCTTTTTCACCTGGTCGAGGCGGCCGGCCCCGTAATACTGGGCGATCAGGACGGTTGTCCCCATGGAGAGGCCGATAATGAGCGAAACCAGGAGAAAAACCAGGGGGAAACTGGCCCCCACCGCGGCGAGGGCGGCTTTGCCTAAAGTATTGCCCACAATAATACTGTCAACGGTGTTGTAGAGCTGTTGAAAGACATTACCGATCAGCATGGGGAGGGCAAAAACGAAGATCAGTTTGCCTTCCCGACCTTGGGTTAGATCTTGCATCGACTTTACGCTCCCTCTTGTTTTATAGCTGTAAGTATTGTTCCACAGATGGCGGTTAAAGTCAAGCCGGATCGACGGCGAGAGCTTGTCCGGGTGGCGGCCGGTTTCGCACGGCCGTTCTTTTTTTTGCTCCGTTTCAGTTTTATTGTTTTAGGTATAGGGTTCGGGGAGAAGCAAGATTTCCCCTTGTTTGATGGTGGCACCAGGGGAAAGGTCGTTCAGCCTTAAAATTAAGGTTTGGGGGATCTTGAACCTGGCGCTTAGCCCGCTGATGGTGTCGCCGTCGCGGACCACATACTTGACGATGGTCCAACCGGCTTCTTCGGTGTCAAAGTCAAATCCTTTGAGGAGGGCGGTCAGGTCGTCTTCCGATAAAATACCGTATTTAAGCTCGTAGTAAGAAATACCCATGCCGGCGCTCCTTTCGATCTAAGCTTTAAAATATAGAAAAACGCGGTATGGTATTTTATGAACCCGGCCATGGTTTGGTTCCGCGCCAGCGGCGGCGAAAAACTTTTTGTGGTGTTTCATGCAAAGTCTGGTATAATCAAAAGTAAGAAAGGTGGCAGGTAATAAGGCAATAATTCCATATTAAGGAAGGTATTGAAAATGAGAACTTTATTGATTACGGTTGTTTGCGGTCTGTTGCTTTTGGGCATGGCCGGTTCGGCGGCGGCTTCCGGTTTTTTGGATGAGATGTTCCTGTCCTCCGAATGGTGGGCGGGGGAAGAACAACAGGGCGAGGTTGAAGTTTTCGTTCTGGGTACATACGGGTTGGAAGAGTTTGATGCCAGTTACCATTTTTCGGCGCGCCAAGCGACTGGGCAAGGGCTGTTTTTGCGGTCAATGGGAATTTGAGCTTTGAAGAACTGCTGGTTTTAAATGTGACCGCCAAATTTGGCACTCCCGTTCTTTACTATGGTTTTGGGGGCTTAGTGGGGTTTACCAAGGGGGAAAAGCTTGTCTTTTTGCCCCGGATTAATCTCGGGGGCAAATTGGGACCGGAGTTCGTCAAACTGGTCTTGGACGTGGATTTTTATACGCTTCTGCTCGTTAACGCGGGCAAGTTTGAATTGGGGATGGAGTTTACACCGTTAACGAACTTGCGGTTTTACGGCGGGATGCTCAGATGGTTCACCGGTACGCTGGTCACTTCGGAATTGCTCCCGGGCACAGCTTACCAGGTTACCGCCAAATACCAAACTAAGCCGTTTTATCTCGGCGGAGAAGCATATTTCAGCGAGGAAGGCAACCCGATCGTGCTGGGCGAAGCGGGGGTGAATTTTTCCTTTGTGACCCTGTACGGCCGGATGGTCGTCCCGTCTCAGAACGCTGAAGAGTCCGGCGTCTATACCATCGGGGTGCGCATGACTTACTGAGCACCAAAACCGGTAAAAGTCCGCTGAGTATAAAAAACCGGCAAAAACTTACAGAGAAAAAACCGGCGCAAGCCGGTTTTATGATAAGGAAAAAGGACGGAAAGAGGGGGTTGTCATGGAAAGGCTGACCAAGTTTCGCCAATTACTGTCTGAAGGGAATTTTGACGGCTTTGTCGTTACGGCACCGGCAAACCGGCGGTATTTGTGTGGTTTTACCGGTTCTTCCGGCGTTTTGGTCATTAACAAGGATGAAGCAATCCTGCTGACGGATTTTCGCTATCTGGACCAGGCGAAGGAAGAAGTGAAAGACTTCGGCTTTCAAGTCAAAGAGCACGATCCGCAGGTCTGGGGGACGGTGGCGGCCGAGATTGCGAGGCTTTGTTCGGGTGGCCGTTCCCGCTGGGGGTTTGAAAGTGAACATCTGGTCGAAAAGAATTACCGGGCGCTCAATGAGAAATTGGAATGTGGTGTCTTAACACCCACGGAGGGTTTTGTCAACCAGTTGCGGCGGAAAAAGTCGGCGGCGGAGATTGCGGCGATCCGGAAAGCGCTGCAGATTACGGAGGAAGCCTGGAACCGGTTGCTGGCCGAGTTGAAACCGGGGCGAACCGAGAAAGAGATGGCGGCCCTTTTCGAGTATTATCAGCGGCAGTTGGGGGCGGAAGGGACTTCGTTCCCGACGATTGTCGCCTCCGGACCGCGGAGCGCTTTACCCCACGGGGCACCGACCGACAAAAAAATCGAAGCCGGAGAACTTTTGGTGCTGGACGGCGGCGCGCGGTATGCCGGTTATTGCAGCGATTTTACCCGGACGGTCGTGGTCGGGGCCGCCCCTACCGAACGGCAGCAGGAGTTGTATGAAATAGTGCGGCGGGCCCAGGAAACGGCGCTGAACGGAATGCGGGCCGGCATGACCGGCAAGGAAGTGGACGCCTTGGCGCGGGAGGTAATCAAGGCGGCCGGTTATGGGGACCGCTTCGGCCACGGCCTGGGGCACAGTTTGGGTTTGGAGATCCACGAAAACCCGCGTCTGTCCGTGACGGATGAAACCGTTTTGGAACCGGGGATGGTGTTTACGGTGGAGCCGGGGATCTATCTGAACGGTTGGGGCGGGATTCGCATTGAGGATGTGGTCGTTGTCACCGACGACGGGATCGAGAATCTCACGACGAGCCCCAAGACGTTGACGGTCTAGAAAGTCCTTTTTCCGCTGGTTTTATTTAGTAAATCTTCGGAGCACCTTGTCTTTCCAAGTTTACCCTCGACAGTAAAGACGGGCCTGTGTTAAAATAAAAAAGTTGAAAATGGGGCAAAGAAGAGTCAGAGGATGGCGCTTCTGGGTACGATAAGACTAAGGAGGTACTTGGATGATATCGGTTAATGATTTTCGGACTGGATTAACGATTGAAGTTGACGGCCAAATTTATACCGTGGTTGAATTCATGCACGTGAAGCCGGGGAAAGGGGCAGCCTTTGTCCGTTCGAAACTGAAAAACCTGCGGACCGGGTATACGATAGAAAAGACCTTTAACGCGGGGGAAAAGGTGAACCTGGCCCGGATCGAGACGAAAGAGATGATGTTTTTATATAAGAGCGACAATGATTATGTCTTTATGGACAACAACACCTACGAACAGCTGACCCTGGATGAAAAGACCATCGGCGAAGGGGTCAAGTATTTGAAAGAGAACATGAACGTGATGGTCCAGATGTACGAGGGTGAAGCGATCGGGGTGATCCTCCCGAACACGGTGGAGCTGGCGGTGATCCATACCGAGCCGGGCTTCAAGGGTGACACGGCGACCGGCGGTTCCAAACCGGCGACCCTGGAAACGGGTGTGGTGGTGAACGTTCCGCTCTTCATTGAAGAAGGAGACATTCTGCAGATTGATACACGGACCGGCGAGTATTTACGGCGGTCGAAATAGGGTATGTCCCGGAGCCGGCCGCAGAAAGCAGATGGATAGCGTTTCTCCCCTCAAGTTATACTAAGGGCAGAACCAGAATTGGAGGGTGAGAAATGGAACTGAAAGAACAGGTTGCTTATCTGCGCGGGCTAATTGAAGGCCAGGAATTTCAGGAAGAAAAGGAGCAGGTCCTTTGGACCCAACTCTTGAATATTTGCGATCAGATTGCCATGGATCTGGAGGATATCCGTGGTGAGCAGGAAGAATTAAATCAGTATGTCGAGGCGATCGACGAAGATCTGAGCTACCTTGAAGAACAGTATTATCCGGTGGATGAGGAAGTGGGCGAAGAGAGTCCGCAGACGATGGAGGGTAGCTCTTAATCAACCTGAACAATAGCATAATTTTAAACCCGTCCCCATATCTATATGAACAGTAGGGGACGGGCTTTTTTTTGGCAAAAAAGGCGGTGTTGACGTGGTGGACTATGCCGAGCAGGTGTTGCCCTTTCTGGTACCCAGGATCCGGTGGGCGCTGGAAAGGTTCCGGCGGGCGGTGCCGGAAAAATGGGCAAAGCTGGAGGAGATTCGGCTCCGGGCGGAGCAGCCCTTGCAGGTCGAGGTGGGCGAGTCGCTTTTGGTGACGGCGGACGGCGTCCCTACGATCAGGCCGGAGCAGGCGCTGAAGGTTGAAGCGCCCGATGTTCTCCGGACAGTCCAGTTGATGGGGGGTAATTCCCTGTATACGCTGGAAGAGGAGTTGAGGGAGGGCTTTATCACTCTGGCGGGCGGCCACCGGGTGGGACTGGCCGGCGAATGTCTGGTCGGCCGGGGGGCGCTGCTGCGTTTGAAGCGGGTGACCAGTATCAATATCCGCATCGCCCGCCAGCTCAAGGGGATTGGCCGCCGCCTGCTGCCTTACCTGACCATGGGCGACCGGCCGCTGCGGACCATTATTATCTCCCCGCCCCAGGCGGGCAAGACGACCTTGCTGCGGGATTTGGTCCGCAGCTTTAGCAACGGCGAGGGGGTCCCCGCGCCGGTGAAAGTCGGTCTGGTTGATGAACGGGGTGAGGTGGCCGGCAGCTACCGGGGGGTTCCCCAGCTTGATGTCGGGATGCGGACGGATGTCTTGACCGGCTGTCCCAAACGGGAAGGGGTTTTTTTGTTGCTCAGGTCGATGGGGCCGCAATTGATTGCCACCGATGAAATCGGCCGTCCCGGCGACTTGGATCTGATCGAAGAGATTCTCAACATGGGGGTGGGTTTTATCACGACGGCGCACGCGTGGGATACAAAGGATTTTGCCCGGCGCCCCTCTTTACAGCGTCTGTGGTCCCGCGGACTGGTCGAACGGGTGGTGCTCCTCAGCCGCCGGTTGGGACCGGGAACCCTGGAGGGGGTTTGGAACGGTCAGACAAAGGAGGCGTTATTGTCGGAAGTTCAACGTTTGGAGGTTAAAAGATGAGGCTCTTCGGTGCCTTGTTGGTCATTACCGCCAGCACGATGGCCGGGTGGATCTATAGTGCCCTCTTGAAAAAAAGGTGGCAGTTGTTGAACGCTTTGATCCAAGGTTTTCAGTGGCTGGCGACGGAGATCGGGTACGGGAGCGTCCCGCTGGGGGAGGCGTTTGCGCGGATCGGCGCCCGGCTGCCGAAGGAGGCGAAAGTGCTGTTTGCGGGTTTCGCGGCGGAATTGAACGGCGCGGCCGGCTTAACGGCCGATGAGGCCTGGCAGAAAAGTTTAACGGAAAACCGGGATGGGCTGGCTCTGACGGCGGAAGACTGGGCGGTGCTCATTGATTTCGGCCGGACCCTCGGCACCACCGACCGGGAAAATCAGGTATCAGCGATCCGCCAAACAATAGCGCGGTTGGAACACCAAGCGACGGAGGCGGAAGAAGAATACAAAAAAAACGAGCGTCTTTACCGGTATTTAGGGATTGCGGCGGGGGTTTTAGTGGTTTTGGTCTTTTACTGACCGGAAAGAGGGGGAGGAAAAGATGATACCTGAGGTGGACCTGATCTTCAAAATTGCCGGTGTGGGCATCATAATCCTCTTGCTGAACATCCTTTTTAAACAGGCGGGAAAGGATGAGTACGCCTATATCCTCACTTTGGTCGGGGTGGTGCTGGTCTTTATTGTGGCGATCCAAATGGTCCAACGCTTTTTCCAGGAAGTCCGGATGGTCTTTGGTTTCTAAAGAGGTGGCGCGGTGGACATTCTCGTCTTTTTCGGCATTACCCTGGCCGCATTGATCTTCATAACCATCCTCCGCCGGGAATATGAGGAATATGCGGTATTGCTCTCGGTCCTGGTCGGCGTCATTATTCTGTTGCGGTTGATTGGCCGGTTGACCGAGTTGGTCCGGGTCTTTACTTACTTGGCGCAGAAAGCCCAGGTGCAACCGGATTACTTGGCAACCATCTTCAAGGTGATGGGTGTTGCTTATTTAGCCGGTTTTGGCGCGCAAATCTGTAAGGATGCCGGCGAAAGTGCGCTGGGTCTCCGCCTGGAACTGGCCGGGAAGATCATCATTCTTTTTATGGCGGTTCCGGTCATGGTGGCCATCTTCGAGATGGTCCTCCGCCTGTTTTAGGGTTGGCGGTGAAGGGAGGATTGGGATGAGGAGGAAAAGCGGTGGTCGCCGGTGGTGGGCGGGGTGGTTTGCCGCTCTCCTTCTGGTGGCTATTCCCGTTCAAGGTCAGGAGATTGATCCGCTTGGCCCGATTCTTGACCAGGAGATTGCGGCGCTGGATCTTGAGGCCATCTCGTCCTTTCTGGCCCAGTTGGACGGGGAGACCCGGGCGCTTTTACCCCAGTGGGACCTGCGGGGTTGGGTCCGGGGGGGAATGAAACTGGATCTGGCTGAGCTGCTGAAGAAGTTGACCACCTTTCTCGGCCGGGAGGTCGTGGTCAATCTGCATCTTCTAGGGCGGTTGATCCTGCTCGCCGTGATCGGCGGGGTTCTGGTCCATTTTCAACAGGCCTGGGCGGGAGAGAGCCTCGGCAATCTGGTGGCCAACATTATTTACCTGGTCCTGATGGGGCTGGCGATCCAAAGCTTTACCGCCACAATGCAGTTGGCGTACGGTGCCTTGGAGCGGGTGAACAGTTTTGTGCTGGCGATTTTGCCCACAATCTTTACTTTACTGGCGGCGGCGGGCGGGATTACGCTGACGACGGTCTGTCATCCGGTGGTCTGGGGAGGAACCGGAATCGTACTCAGTCTCGTCCGCAACCTGGTGCTTCCCTTAATTTTATTGGCGGGCACCGTCGGGCTGGTCTCCCGCCTGGTCGAGGGCTTTTCCGTGACGAAACTGGCGGGGGTTGCCCGGCAGGGTGCGGTGCTGCTCCTCACTTTTCTGGTGACCATTTTTCTGGGGGTCATTTCCCTCCAAGGGGTGACGGTGGCCGCGGCGGACGGACTTGGTCTTACGGCTGCAAAGTTTTTGACCGGTAACCTGGTCCCGATTGTGGGCGGTGTGGTCTCCGACAGTCTGGAACTGGCCGCCGGTTGTTCGTTGCTCATCAAAAATGCCCTTGGTGCCTTTGCGGCTTTGGGCGTGGTTTTACTCTGTGCCTATCCAGCCCTGAAAATTCTGGTAGTGGCCTTTATTTACCGGTTGGCGGCGGCCTTTGTACAACCGCTGGGCCAGGACCGTCTGGCCGAATCGTTGCAGGAGATCGGCCAGACGGTGATGGTGATCTTTGCGACGGTGACCGTGGTCGGTTTGATGTTCTTTTTCTGCCTCACCATCCTGATCGGTTTGGGGAATTTGACCGCGGTTGTGCGGTGAGGCGTGCGGTAAGGCGGGTCCGGTTTGGCTTGTTTGAACGGGTGTCGCAAAGGAGGTGCTTTTTCATCAAAGAGGCGCTCAAAAGCTTGTTGGCGCTGATCTTGTTGGCCGGTTTCTGCGAGCTTCTGCTGCCCGAGGACGGAATGCGCAAGTACGGGCGGATGGTTGTCGGTTTGATTGTCCTTTTTTTCCTTGTTAATTTGGTAATGCGGGTGGGACAGGATTTTACGCTGGCCCTTCCTGAGGTCTCCGTCGCCGGGGGGCGGGCCGACCCGGCAGCCTTGGTGGCGGAAGGCGTTAACCTGCGTCAGCGGGGCGAAGAGCAGGCGGCGGCGCTCACGGCGCCGGCCGTCCAGGCGAAAGTGGAAGAGTTGCTCCAAACGATTACGGGGACCGCCGGGGTGCAAGTGGAGATCAGTACCGCGGCGGGGCAGGGCCAAAGGGTGCGGGTGGTTTTGCCGGCCGACCCGGGGGTCCCGGTGGAGGTTTTAAAGCGGACAGTGGCCGCGGTCTTGGCGATGGCGCCGGATCAGGTGGAGGTGAAAAAGGAATTTGCCGAAGAAGAGGGATCATGATGAGGGGTTTTCCCCGCCTAAATTGGTGAATTACCTTGGTTTGCAAAAGCTTCCGGCCAAGGAGCGCAAGATGGTTTTGACCCTGTTTTTGCTGGCCGGAATAGGTATCGCCTTTATGTTCTGGGGTGGAGGCGGCCGGCCCAAACCGGAGTGGGCCACTCCGGAATTACCAGTCAAAGGGCCGACGTTGCTGGAAAAGGCGGAAGAGCAGTGGTCCGAGAGCCGCCTCGAACGGGAAGTGGCCGCCATTTTGGCGCAGATTAAAGGGGCGGGACGGGTGGTGGTCGACCTGCACCTGGCGACGAGTGAGGAGAAGCAGTGGTTATACCGGGAGGAACGGCAGGAACGGGCCGCCGCCGGGCAGGGGAACAGCCCCGGCGAGCTTATGATCCGGCGGGAACCGGTCTTCCAGCGCCAAAGCGGCGGGGTCGAGGCGCCGGTTTTATGCGGGCAAAAAGCACCGGCGATCAGTGGCGTGCTGGTGGTGGCCGAAGGAGCGACCGATCCGGCCGTCCGCCGGCAGCTGGGCGAAGCAACCGCGGTTTTACTGGGGATCGCGCTCCACCGGGTGATTGTATTACCATGGGGTTAATATTTTAAAAGTTTAATAGGTAAAAACCGAGAAGTGGAGAAACTTAAAGGGAGGGTAAAGATTGGAGCTCAAACAGCCGGATCCGATTCTGACCTGGATTTTGGTGGGGGTCAGCTTTTTCCTCCTGCTTGGGGTCGGGTTTTACAGCCGGATTGCGTTTGACGCTTCCGGCCGCGGCGAGGCGTTACCGGCCCCCCCGTTGGCCGTGGCCGTTTCCGCCCAAAAGCAGTTCAGCGACGAGGCGGTTCTGGATGAGTTCCGCTGGAACCGGGACCGGGAGCGGAGTCGCCTCCAGGAAACCTTGGAAGAGATGCTGCGCACGACGGAAGGCGACCAAAGGGCAAAGGTCCATGATGAACTGCTGACTTTAATGAAACGCCAGACCATCGAGCATGAGCTGGAAAACCTTTTGGCGGCCAAGGGGTATAACCAAAACGCGGTGGCGGTTTATCCCGAGACAGTTGCCGTGATCGTCAAGGGTAAAACGTTGAATCCCGATGCGGTTGCCGAGATCGGGGAACTGGTGACCAGGGTTACCGGTTACCGGGTGGAACAGATCCGGATTATGGAGTAGAATAAAGAGGATAGCTTGGGCGAAAAAGGGCGCTGCCGTTCCGGAAAAACAAAAAGAAAAAGAGGAAAATTAGGACCAGGTGCGAAATAAAAATAAAAAATAACGGTTTCATTTGCCAAGCTAAGGAGAGTGTGACTGATGAATATTAAGGAAATCAAAGAGCTAATGCAAATGCTGGTTGAGACTGATATTACCGAACTGAATCTGGAAAGCGACGGCACAAAGATTATGATTAAAAAAGGTGTCCCCGGTGTGGTGCAACCGGTGGTTACGGTCACACCGGCGACGGCTCCGGCAGCGGTAGCGCCCGCACCCGCACCGGTCCAAAATGCCCCGGCGCCAGAGCCTGCTGAGCGGGAGCAGAAACTGGGCCCCAACCAAGAGTATGTTTGTGCCGAGATCGTGGGGACCTTTTACCGGGCGCCCGGACCGGGAGAGACCCCCTTTGTTGAAGTGGGCGAGATGGTCGAACCCGGGAAGACCTTGTGTATTATAGAAGCCATGAAGGTTATGAATGAGATTGAAAGCCCGTTCCGGGGTAAGGTGGTCGAGATTTTGGTGGACGACGCCGAACCGGTTGAGTATGGACAACCCTTGTTCGTCATCGAAAAAATCTGAGCAATTTTGCAAGCGGAAACGTCCAAACAAGTGTCGGAGGTGTAATATCGGTGTTTGGCAAGATTTTAGTCGCCAACCGGGGAGAGATTGCCTTACGCGTGATCCGGGCCTGTAAAGAGCTGGGGATTGAAACGGTGGCGGTGTATTCCGAAGCCGACCAGGATGCCCTGCATGTGCGTTATGCCGATGAGGCCGTGTGCGTTGGGCCGGCCTCGCCGTCCAAAAGCTATCTGAACATCATCAATCTGATCAGTACGGCGACGCTGACCGGTGTAGATGCGATTCATCCGGGGTACGGTTTTTTGGCCGAAAACCCGCGGTTTGTTGAGATCTGTGAGACCCATAACATTAAATTTATCGGGCCGCCCGCTTCGGTGATGGAGAAGATGGGCGACAAATCACGGGCGAAAAGAATCATGAAGGAGCAGGGCGTTCCAGTAATTCCCGGTTCGGACGGACCCTTGAACTCTGTTGAGGAAGCCCTGGACGTTGCCGCGGAGATCGGTTACCCGGTGATCATTAAGGCTTCGGCCGGTGGCGGGGGCCGGGGCATGCGGGTGGTGCATTCCCCCGAGGACTTGAAGCAAGCGGTCCAGACCGCCCAGATGGAAGCGGAGGCGGCCTTTGGCCACCCCGAGGTTTATCTTGAGAAATACATAGAAGAACCGCGGCACATTGAGATCCAGGTTCTTTTTGACGAGTACGGCAACGGAGTGTATCTCGGCGAACGGGATTGCTCCCTGCAGCGGCGTCACCAGAAAATTTTAGAGGAGAGTCCTTCCCCGCGGGTCTCGCCGGAACTGCGGAAAGCCTTGGGGGAAGCGGCGCTCAAAGGCGCGCGGGCGGTAGGCTACAAGAACGCCGGGACCGTGGAGTTTTTGGTCGACAAAGACGATCGGTTTTATTTTATGGAGATGAATACCCGGATTCAGGTGGAGCACCCGGTCACCGAGATGGTTACCGGTATTGACCTGGTTAAACAACAGATTTTGATTGCGGCCGGCGAGAAGCTGCCCTGGCGGCAGGAGGAGATAAAGCTTAAAGGGCACGCTATTGAGTGCCGGATTAACGCCGAGGATCCGGAGAAAAATTTCCTGCCCCATCCGGGGTTGATCAAATTTTACCATGCGCCCGGCGGTCCGGGGATCCGGGTGGACAGCGCCGCCTATTCCGGTTGTTTGATCACCCCCTATTACGACTCGATGATTGCCAAACTGATCGCCTGGGGGGAGACCCGGGAGGAAGCAATCGCCCGGATGATCAGGGCTTTGGACGAGTTTGAGGTGGAAGGGATTCCGTCGACGATCCTCTTCCATTTGGAGATTCTTCACCACCCCGACTTTATCAGGGGCGAAGTGACGACGGATTTTGTCAGTAACTTGCTAAAAGAGTTGCAACTGGAATAAAATCTAATCAAATCGAAAGAAATTTTGTTGCGGTGAACAGATAAGCCCGCGGCGGGCGGGTGTGAAAACAATTTCGTGATGGAGGTGGCAGGAGTGGCCAGAGATTTTAATCCTGAACACGAGTGGGACGAAAAAAACGGTTCGATTCGGATCGCCAATGAAGTGGTGGGCGTGATCGCCGGGCTGGCGGCGATGGAAGTGAAAGGCGTTTACGGGATGAGCGGCGGGATGGTGGACGGCATAACCGAGCTTTTGAAGAAGAAAAATCTTTCCAAAGGGGTCCGGGTCGAAGTCGGTGAGAAAGAAGCGGCGATTGATCTCTCGATCATTGTCGAATACGGAACGAAAATTCCGGAGGTGGCCGTCGCCGTCCAGGAGAACGTGAAACGGGCCATTGAGAGCATGACCGGACTCACGGTGGTCGAGGTTAATGTCCACATCCAGGGGGTTGAATTTCGACAGGAAGAGCCCGTGCCGGAGGAAAAACGGGTAAAATAATCGGGGGCAAGGAGGAAAGAACGGATGAAAATATCCTACCGTTTGGTCATTATCGTCAGTTCCTTAGTGATGCTGGTCCTCTCCATCTTCTTCTTCGGCCTGTTGCTAGGGGAAGACGTGTTTCGGGTGCTCGGGATGTTGACCCCCGCTGAAGAAGGTAAGGTCTTTAATCTCCTTGCGTTTCTCTTCTTCTTTATCTTCTTTATCCTGTTGTGGATGGCCGGGTTGCATACCAAGAAGGAACTCAAGACGATCATCCACGAGACGGAGCTCGGTGAGATCCGCGTCTCTTCACCGGCCGTGGAGGCCTTAGCCCTCCGGGCCGTGAAAAAGATCAAAGGGGTGAAGGAAGCGGAAATCCGCGCCATTACCGAAAATGAACGGCTCAGCTTTCAAGTGGAGATTGTCAGTTCCCCTGATATCAATATTCCGCAGTTAATCTACGAAATCCGGGAAGAACTGCGGGAGTATATCCATGCCACGCTCGGGATTCCGGTGAACAACGCGGAAGTAACCGTGACCAAAGTCACGTCGGAACCGCGGGCGCGGGTGGAATAAGGAGGGGAGGAACAATGACCGAGAAGGATAACAACCAGCTTTTACAGTTGTTCTTAACATATAAAGGCCGGATCTTTTCCTCGGCTTTGGGGATTGTGACCGGTATTTTGGTCCTTTGTCTGGGGTGGATCAAGGCCTTGTCCTTTGCCTTTTGTGTTTTGGTCGGGTACACGTTGGGGAAAAGATTCGACCGCGGCGATGAGTTGAAACTGCCAAAACTGAGAGGGCTCTTCCAAAAACGGCGAATTTATTAACTTGAGGTTGAGAACAGATGGGTAGACGCTTGGCACGCGAACTAGCATTCTTAGCTTTATTCCAGCATGATATGGGTCGGATACCCTGGCCGGATGCCGTCCGGTGGCTGCTCACCGAGCATGAACTTTCCCCCGATGCCGTCGCCTTTCTTCAGGAGATTGTGGCCGACGCCATCGCGAAACGGGAAGAGATTGACAACATTTTGCGGCATTATTCGCAAGACTGGCCGCTGGTCCGCATGGCCAGCACCGACCGGAACATTCTACGCTTGGCGGTCTATGAACTGTTATACCGGAGTGATATTCCGGTGGAAGTAACGGTGAATGAGGCGGTCGAAATTGCGAAAAAGTACGGAGACGAGGATTCCGGGAAGTTTGTGAACGGGGTTTTGGGAACCGTCATCCGTGCCATCCGGAAAATGGTGAACGTTACCGCTGAGGTGGACGGGGGAACCGATGAGTGAGTAGTTACTATCTAGGTTTGGATACCAGTTGTTATACAACTTCACTGGCGTTAACTGATGCGGCGGGGCGCATCCTTCAAGACCAGCGCCGGGTCTTAACGGTGGAAAAGGGGGCAAAAGGGCTTCGACAATCGGAAGCCCTTTTCCAACATTTAAAGAACCTCCCGGCTTTGGTTGAAGAGGCGGCGGCTTTCCGGCCCCTGAAGGGGGTGGCGTACGCGGCCCGCCCGCGGCCGGTGGACGGATCCTATTTGCCGGTCTTTCTGGCAGGGGCCAATTTTGCCCGGGTGATTGCCGCCACGGCCGGTGTCCCGCTCCTGGCCTCTTCGCATCAGGAAGGACACATCCGGGCGGCGCTGGAGGGCGCCGGGCTGGCAAGTGACGCCTTTCTCGGGCTGCATCTGTCGGGAGGAACCACGGAACTGCTGGCCGTCCAGAGGAAGACCGGCGGTTTTGCCGTCAAGCTGTTGGGCGGGACCTCCGACTTGCACGCGGGACAGATGATCGACCGGATCGGCGTGGCGATGGGCTTGCCTTTTCCGGCCGGCCCCCATTTGGAAGCGTTGGCGCAGGGGGGACAAGCCACTTTGAAATTGCCGGTGGCCGTCCAGGGTTTGACGGTCAGTTTTTCCGGGCCGACTTCGGCCGCCTTACGCTTGTGGGCGCAAAAACCGGCCCCCGCCGATCTGGCGCGGGCGGTCCTGGACTGTCTGGTCGAATCGGTCTTCCGCCTGGTGCAGGCCGGCGTGGCCACCGGTGAACCGGGCGGCCGGGAAGTATTGTTGTTCGGCGGGGTGGCCAGCAATACCTACCTGCGCCGGGAGCTTACGGCGCGGGTGGCCCGCTGGGACCAGGGGGTCCGGGTGTATTTCGGTAAAACCGAGTTATCGGCGGACAATGCGGTGGGCTTGGCTTTGCTGGCCCGCGATTACTTTACGTCGGCGGCCGCGAAGGGAGGAACAGAACATGGAGAAGATGTTGATCATCGACAGCCATAGTTTGGCGCACCGCGCCTACCATGCCTTGAAGGACACCAACCTGCGGACGAAGGATGGACTGCCCACCAGCGCGGTGTACGGGGTGGCGACAATGATCCTCCGTCTGCTGGAGGATGAACAACCCGCCTACCTGGTGGTGGCCGAGGATCTGGGCAAGACTTTCCGGCACGAGGTCTATGCCGAATATAAAGGGACCCGGAAAGAGCTGGATGCGGACCTGCTGGCCCAGTTTCCATATATCAAAGAGTTTTACGAGAGTATGGGGGCGGTGGTGCTCGGGGTCGACGGGTACGAGGCCGACGATGTGATCGGGACGATGGCCCGGGCCGCCCGGGAAGCCGGGATTCCGGTCTGCATTGTCACCGGGGACCAGGATGCCTTCCAGTTGATCGACGACGGGGTCTGTGTTTATTACACCCGGCGCGGGATCACCGATCTGGTGCGCGCCACCCCCGATTATCTGCAGAAGAAATACGGGTTAACGCCGCGGCAGTGGGCGGATTTTAAGGCGTTGAAAGGGGACCCGTCCGATAATATTCCCGGGATCCCCGGGATTGGGGAGAAAACCGCGGTTAAACTGCTGAACGACTTCGGCAGCCTGGACGCGCTGCTCGCTAGCCCGGAGAAGATTGAAAATGAACGGCTGCGCAAACTGCTGGTCGACCACCGGGCCGAGGCGCAACGCTGGCGTGAACTGGTGACGATCAAACGGGACGTACCGCTGCCGCTGGCACCGGCGGGTTGCCGGTTTCACTTTGACGCGCCGCGCCTGGCGGACTTCTTCCGCAAGCTGGAGTTTCGAAGCCTCCTGGTCCGCGTGGCGGGCCAAGAAGCCAAAGCCCCGGCGAATACCGCGGAGGTTAAGGTGGGGCCGGTCTTAATGCCGGAAGCCCGCCTGCTGGCCGGTGACGACCTGCCGGCCTTTTTCGAAGGCAGCGACCGGGAGCCGGTAGCCCTCCAGTTTTTGGCGGCGGAAGCCTCCTGGCAGCGGGGGGAAGTCCTGGGGGTTGCTTTTTCGAAAGCCGGTGATCAGCACGGCTATCTACCCCTGGGCAGTGGGGCGCCATCCTGGCCGGAGCCGTTGGTCCGGTGGCTGGCCGATCCGGAGGCCCAGAAACTGGCCTTCGACGGCAAGACCCAGATGGTCCTGGCGGACCATTACGGGTACGCCTGGGATGGCCTGGCCTTTGATGCTTTGATCGCCGCCTATCTGGTCAGCGGGGGCCGGTGGCAATTGACCCTGGAGAACACGGCCCAGACTTTACTCGGGGTCGAGCTTCCGCCCTTACAGGATGCCAAGGGGAAGAAGCGGGAGATCCTTAATCTGCCCACCGACTGGGCGGAGGATGCTTTGGCCGGTGCCGGGACGAGCCGGACGGCGGCCCTCCTCAAACTCCATCCGGTTTTGCGGGCGGAGATTGGACAGGCCGGGGTCGAGGAGTTATTTTACGAGGTGGAGATGCCGCTGGTCCGGATCTTGTTTGCCATGGAAAAAGCGGGGGTGAAGGTCTCCCCGGAGCAGCTGGCTACCCTGAAAGCCAATTATGCCCGTTGGATTAAAGAGCTGGAAACCGAGATTTACCGGTTGGCGGGGGAAGAGTTTAACATCTCTTCGCCAAAACAGCTGGGGGTGATTCTTTTTGAACGGCTGGGCCTGCCGGCGGGGAAGCGGACCAAGACCGGTTATTCAACGGATGCGGAAGTCCTGGAGGAACTGGTCGACAAACATCCGCTCGTCGAGAAGGTGCTGGCCTACCGCGGTTTGGTGAAGTTGAACTCCACCTATGTGGAAGCCCTCCTCGGGCTGGCCCAGCCCCCCGGTTACCTGATCCATACGACGTTTAACCAGGCGGTGACCGCCACCGGGCGGTTGAGCAGTACCGATCCGAATCTCCAGAACATCCCGGTCCGCACGCCCGAAGGGCGGGAGATCCGCCGTTGTTTTATACCGCGCAGCGCCGACACGGTTTTTCTTTCGGCCGATTACTCCCAGATAGAACTGCGGATACTGGCCCATTTTGCCGCCGATGAGAAGCTGCTGGCGGCTTACCGGAGCGAAGAGGATATCCACCGGCGGACGGCGGCGGAGATCTTTAACGTCCCGCCCGACCAGGTGAGTCCCGAATTGCGGGACCAGGCCAAGGCGGTCAACTTCGGAATTATCTACGGCATCAGCGGGTTCGGCCTGGCGAAAGGGGTCGGGGTCTCCCGTAAAGAAGCGGAAGCCTTCATCAATGCCTATTTTGCCCGGTACCAGGGGGTAAAATCCTATTTGGAAGAGTCGATCGCCGCCGCCCGGGAAACGGGTTATGTGAGCACAATTATGAACCGCCGGCGGTATTTGCCCGATCTCAAAGCCCGCAATTTCCAGCGGCGTTCCTTTGCCGAACGGATGGCGCGGAATACGCCGATCCAGGGCTCGGCCGCCGATCTGATAAAACTGGCGATGGTGCGGGTGGACGCGCGGCTGCGCCGCGAAAAACTCCCCGCGACCATGCTGTTGCAGGTCCATGACGAGTTGCTCCTTGAGGTGGAGCGGGCCGCCCTGCCGGAGACGGAGAAGGTTTTGCGCGAGGAGATGGAAAGGGCCTTTGATTTGCGGGTCCCGTTGGTTGTTGAGATGAAGAGTGGCGATAATTGGGGGGATTTATAGGATGCCCGAATTACCAGAAGTCGAAACCATTCGCCGGTCTTTGCTACCGCTGGTGCAGGGGGCGGTGATCGACAAGGTCCAGGTTTTTCTGGCGAAGGCGGTCAAGCCCGCTCCGGCGGAGTTTGAGACGGCGCTCACCGGAAAGCGGATCACCGGCCTGGCGCGGCGGGGGAAGTACCTTCTGTTCCAGCTGGACAGTGGGCAGTGCCTGGCGTTCCATCTCCGGATGGCCGGGCGTTTGGTCTGGCAAAGCGGAACGGCGCCGCTGGCGAAACATACCACGTTGGTCATGAAGCTACAGGACGGGAAGAGCCTTCATTTTGTTGACCCGCGTAAATTCGGCACCGCCGTGTTGTTTCCCCCGGCGGCCCCACCGGCCGGTCTCACCGCGCTCGGTTTGGAGCCGTTAACGACGGAGAAGGAAGAGCTTTTGGCTGTTTTGGCAAAGGCGGCGGCCCGGCGTTCGGGGCCGGTCAAGGGGCTCCTCCTGGACCAGCAGGTCCTGGCCGGGTTGGGCAATATCTACGCCGATGAGGTTTTGTTCGCGGCGGGGGTCTCTCCCCTCCGTCCGGCCCGGGAGGTAACCAGGGCCGAATGGGAAAAGATTTACGATTCCATGGTGCGGATTTTAAACGCCTCGCTGGCCCACCGGGGGACGTCCCAGCGGGATTATGTGGACGGGCGGGGCAAGGCCGGTGAATTCCAGAATTATTTAAAGGTTTACGGCCGGAAAAAAGAACCCTGCGTGAACTGCGGCGCCCAGTTGGTCTATGCCCGGGTCGCCGGCCGGGGGACCCATTACTGTTCCACCTGCCAAAGATAGGAGAAAAGACCCCAAGGGGGAAAGGAAAACGATGGCAACGGGTTTCGTGATTGGCCTGACCGGAGGGCTGGGGACTGGCAAAACCACCGTGGCGCGGATTTTACAGGAACTGGGGCTGACCGTGATCAGTGCGGACCAAATCGGTCATCAGCTGCTGGAGCCGGGAACCGCAGTGTACGAAAGAGTAAAGGAGTTTTTCGGACCGGAGATTCTGGACGCGGCCGGCCAGATCGACCGGCGGGCGTTGGGACGGATCGTTTTCCGGGACCCGGAAAAGCGGGGGCGTTTAAACGACCTGACGCACCCGGCGATCATTGCCCGGATCAAGGCGGAAGTGGACAGGTTAAAGCAGGCGGGGAAGGATGTGGTCGTCGAGGTACCGCTCCTTTTTGAAGCGGGTTTGGCGGCGAAGGCGGAGATCGGTTTTGATGAGATTTGGGTGGTGGCGGCTTCCCCGGCGGTGCAACTGGCGCGGGTGCAAACCCGGGACGGACTGGGGGAGGAAGAAGCCCGGCGGCGGATTGGGGTGCAAATGCCGCTTGAGATGAAGATTGCCCGCGCCGATGTGGTGGTCTATAATGACGGCAATGAAACGGAATTAAAGGAGAAAGTGAAAGCGATCTTCGCGGCGCGGAAACAGGCGCATATTTCTTCGGCGGACGCATAGGATGGACTAAGGTTTTAAGTCGGGTGGTGAAGGTTATTTTTTTCGTAATCAGAAAACGCCATCTTAAGCTCTTTCTGCTTTTGCTCCTGGTGCTTTTGGGCGGGGTGCTCCATAAGCCGGTTGGGCGCCTGGTGTTCCCATTTCCGTTCCGGGAGGAGATTGAGCGGCGGGCCGAATACGCCGGAGTCGATCCCCAACTGGTGGCCGCCTTGATCTATGTGGAAAGCAAGTTTAACCCGAAAGCCCGGTCGACAAAGGGAGCCCGCGGGTTGATGCAGATCATGCCGGAGACGGCCGCTTGGGTCAGCGCCCAAAAGGGCCTTGATTTACAGGAGGAGGATCTGGACCGCCCGGAGGTTAACATCCCAATTGGGGTCTGGTATTTGAGTTACCTGTTCCGGGAGTTCAACGGGGACCGGGTTTTAGCTCTGGCCGCCTATAACGCGGGCGGCGAGAAGGTCAAAGCCTGGCTTGCTTCCGGGGCCTGGAGCGGCCGGGTCAATGATCTGCACAGCATCCCTTATCTGGAGACCAGGCGCTACGTGGCGAAGATCATGCGAACCTACTGCGTGTACCGGTATTTGTACAATCACCGGGCCTGAACGAAACAGATTGCCGGCCGGCGGTGCAAATAGCAATTTACTCAGCGAATGATGAGTGTTGGTATGACGAAAGGATGGACAAGCAGGAAATGGCAGGAATGAAGATTGGCTGGATTTCCCTGGGTTGCCCGAAAAACCAGGTTGATACCGAATACATGATCGGCTTATCGGAAGAAGCCGGGTTCGCCAGGACGGCAAATCCGGAGGAAGCCGACGTCCTGGTGATTAACACCTGTTCATTTATTGAGTCGGCGACGCAAGAGTCGATCGATACGATCTTGGAATTTGCCGCCTACAAGCAGAAAAACTGCCGCTTGTTGGTGGTGGCCGGTTGTCTTCCCCAAAGGTACCGGCAGGAACTGGTGAAAGCCCTGCCGGAAGTGGATCTTTGGGTCGGGACCGGCGAGTATGCCCGGTTGCCGGAGCTCTTGACGGCAGCTTTGGAAAAAAAGGGTGCGGCCCGGTTGGTTGCGGACGCCCCGGCGGGCTGGCTGCCGCCCTCCCTTGCCGACCGGCCGTTGACGACCCCGCCCCATTATGCGTATGTGAAGATTGCCGAGGGTTGTAATCACCACTGCCTGTACTGTATCATTCCCAAGCTCAAGGGGGAGTACCGCAGCCGGAAACCGGAGAGCATCATCGCGGAAGTCGAGAACCTGCTGGCGCGGGGTGTGAAGGAGATCAACCTGGTGGCGCAGGATACGACGGCTTACGGTACCGACTTCGACGGGGCGTTTAACCTTAGTTCTCTCCTCTCTCGCCTGGACAAGCTGGAAGGCGATTTTTGGATCCGTCTTTTCTACACCTATCCGTCGTTGATCAATGAGGAGCTTTTGCGGACGATCCGGGACTCCAGGCATATCTGCCACTATCTGGACATTCCTTTACAGCACGTGAGCTCCGCCGTGCTCAAACGGATGGGCCGCCGGGGTACGGAAGGGGAAATCCGGGCGTTAATCGGTCGGGTGCGCCAGTACCTTCCGGAGGTGGCGATCCGCTCCACTTTTATCGTGGGTTACCCGGGGGAAACGGAGGAGGACTTTGCGCAGCTCTTGGCTTTTTTGGCCGAGGTGCGCCTGGATTGGGTGGGGGTCTTTCCCTATTACCGGGAGGAGGGAACCGCCGCCGCGCGGTTACCGGGGCAAGTCCACCACGCCACTAAAAAACGCCGGGCCCGTCTGGTTTTGGAACAGCAGCAAAACCATTCCGCCGCCAAAAACCGGGCGTTGATCGGCCGCGAACTGCGGGTTTTACTGGAAAAGGAGAAGGCGCCGGGGTGGTGGGAAGGCCGGTCTTACCGGGAAGCCCCGGGGATTGACGGGGTGGTGCAGGTCCAGGTAACCGCAGACCAAAGGAACCGGCTCGCTCCCGGTACTTTCGTCCAGGTTCAAATTGAAGCGGCGGGCCCCTATGAACTCAGCGGTAAAATAAAAACGAACGGCTAAAGGATATCCCCGATCCGATGTCGAACTCGAACATTGTGCCAATCCGGGACTACTGAAATCGTGGTGATAACAGATGAGAATAGCAGATTACTTAACCCTTTCCAGGATTATTTTGACACCGGTCTGTTTATTTTTTCTTTTTTTCCCGATGGAACATAAGGAGATCTATGCAGCCACGATCTTTATTTTGGCCGCGTTGACCGATGGTCTGGACGGTTATGTGGCCCGTCGCCGCAACGAGTCCACTGCTTTTGGAAAGTCGTTTGACCCCATTGCCGATAAAATCCTGATCGGCGGTGCCCTGTACAGTCTCTTTATGTTGGACAAGGTTAGCGGTTGGGTCGTGGCGGTCATCCTCGCCCGGGAGATCTTAATCACCGTCCTGCGTGCCAAGGCGCAGAAGAAAGGACTGTCGGTGGCGGCGGGGCTTTGGGGCAAGATTAAGACTTTTTCCCAAATCATTGCCATTACGATGATCATTCTTTCGGTGCCCGGGGCGCAGATCGTACTCTATATTGCGGTCTTCTTCACCGCTTTTTCGGGCCTTGATTATCTCTGGAAATGGAAAAGGGCGTTTTTGCCGCCCCAAAAATAACCTAAAGATTGAAAAAGGTTTTGGTATGCCGCAAGAGAGCGGCTTTGAAATTGCCGACCTGGGGCAGATATTCGCCGGTCGCCGGATCAATCCGGTACCGGTATTTTATTTTTTCCTCCTCGGTGCGGAGGGTTTTTAAGGCGTCAACCAGGAGATCAATCTCGGTTTTGGTGTTGTAAAAGCCGAAACTGACCCGGACCATCCCCGGGAGGAGGCATTTTTTCCCCGCCTTTGCTAAATTTTCCGCGGAAATAATCTCGGCTTCGGTTAACCCTAAAAGATGATGAACATAGGGACGGGCGCAGAAACAGCCGTGCCGGACGCCGATGCCGGCCTCAAAGGCCAGGTAAGCGGCGACTAAACCGTGGGGAATGCCCTCCAGGTTGAAGGAGATCACGCCCACCCGGGGGTAACGCTCCGGCGGCGGCCCGTAAAGCGTCAAACCGGGCACCGTTTTGAGCTGGTTGTAGGCGTATCTGGTCAGTTCCGCCTCGTGGGCGACCAGCCGCGGGAAATTATTCCGGGCCAGCCAGCGCAGGCTGACGGCGAGGGCGAGCGCCCCGATGAGATTTGGGGTCCCCGCTTCATCCCGGTCGGGCGGTGGGGCAAAAACAACTTGTTCCCGGGAAACAGCAATTACGGTACCGCCCCCGACCTGGTCCGGGATGCCGTTACGGAAAGCGGAGAGCGGCCCCAGGAGGATGCCGGAACCAAAGGGGGCATACATTTTGTGCCCGGAGAGCGTTAAATAAGTGATCTGGGCTGGTCCCGCCTGTAACCGGATGGGGTAATGGGGGGCCAGTTGGGCGGCGTCGACGGACAGTTGGGCCCCATAATGCTGGGCAAGTTCGGCGATGGTTTGGATCGGGTTGATGATGCCGGTGACGTTGGAAGCGCCGCAGACGGTGACCAGTTTGACCGGACGGCGCGATTTTTTCAGCTTCCTTTCGAGGTCGGCCAGATCAAGGCAGCCGTCTTTGGTGAGCTGGATAAACTGGGCCTGTTTTCGTAACCGCCAGGGCAGATCGTTGGAATGATGTTCCATCCAAGTAGTGAGGACTTCCGCATTGTCCAGGGGTAGTCGCTGGGAAAGTTTGTTCAGTCCGTCGCTGGTGTTCTTGACAAAAAGGGCGATGTACTGATCGGCCGGGGCGCCAAAAAAATCCAGGATGATCCGGCGCGCTTCCATATAGACTTCGGTGGAGAGTTGCGATTTGTAGCCAAAGCCCCGGTGGACACTGGAATACCAGGGTAAAAAGGATTGGACGGCCTGCACGACGGCGGTGAGCGGCGGTGTGGTTGCCGCATTATCCAGATTGATATAGGGCCGCTTTGTTCCATCACTCAAAGGGACAATGGTGTCGAGTCCGAGGATCTCGGCGCGTATTTGCTCATGCCAATTTTTTTCCATCGTGTGGCCTCCCCGCCTTTTTTCAAAATATACTATGCCTAAGGGAGAAGGGTTGTGAAGGGTTACCAAGAGCGGGAGCTTCCGCCGTATTTTCCAGCGAAAATGCCGTTTAACCCCCTGTTTAGCTGGGCAGATTACAAATAGACCATTCAGAAAGGAGGTTCAGAAAGTGGCTGCTGGTCAAAAACGTAATACCCTTGTGTACGCCCAGGCGAAAAAGGCTTTGGATCAGATGAAGTACGAGATCTCCAAGGAATTAAACATCGACACTTCTCCGATCCAGGGCGACTATTGGGGGTATATGACCGCCCGTGACTGCGGTGCGATCGGGGGTCATATGGTGAAGAGGATGATTGAAGCGGCGGAAAGAACCCTTTCCCAACAGGCGGTGGCCAACGTCCAGGCCGGGTTCCGCTCCGGATTGGCTGCCCAGTCCAATGCAAACGATCAGAACACGACTAATCCGAACTTAAATCTGAACACGCTTAATCAACACTATTAAAGCTTTTTCGTTGGCAATCCAAACGCGGGGGATTGCGCCCGTCAGCGAAAAAGCCCGCCTCAGGAACATAGTCAAGACAAACGAAAAGAGACAGTCCGCCGGACTGTCTCTTTCTTTATGTTTTGGGTCTTTAGATCAAACCGTATTTTTTGCCGACCCGCTCGAGGACGGCCAGGGTGTCGTCCAGATCCTCCTGGGTGTGGGTGGCCATTAAAGAGAGGCGTAGACGGGAGAGTTTTTTAGGGACGGCCGGATAATAGACGGAGTTGACGAAGATCCCGGCCTGGTGCACTTCCCGGCTGACTTTCTTCAGGATATCCTCATCCCCGATGATGATGGGGATAATTGCCGTTTCCGCATTGCCCAGGTTAAACCCCATCCGCTTCAGGTTGGAGGTCATGTACTCAATATTGGACCATAAGCGCTTGCGCAGCTGCGGTTCGTTCTGAATGACGTCGATCCCGGCGATCAGCGCCCCCACGGTGGCGGGGGGCAGCGCCGTGGAGAACATGTGCGACCGGGCGTAAAAACGCAAGTAATTGACGACTTCTTTGGAGGAGGCCACAAAACCGCCCACCCCGGCCAGGGCCTTACTCAGGGTGCCCGCCACCAGATCAATCTGGCCTTCCATCTTGAAGTGTTCGGGGGTGCCCCGCCCGTTCGGACCGATTACCCCGGTGGCATGGGCTTCGTCGATCATGATCCGCGCATGGTAACGGTCGGCCAGAGCCTTAATTCCCGGTAGATTAGTGATGTCCCCGTCCATACTGAATACGCCGTCCACGATGATCAGTTTCCCGTTGTAACCCTGTTTTTCCGAAGATTGCAAAACCTTCTCCAGGCTGTCCAGGTCATTATGTTTAAAAGTGCGGAGGGTCCCGCCCGACAGGCTGCACCCGTCGATGATACTGGCGTGGTTTAAGCGGTCGTTGATCGCCACGTCGTTCTTGCGGACGAGGGCGGAGACACAGCCGACATTGGAGGCATAACCGGAGGAAAAGACAACCGCGTCTTCGCAGCCTTTCATCTTGGCCAGTTTATATTCGAGTTCTTTATGAAGTTCAAGGTAACCGCCGAGCAAAGGGACGCTGCCCGCGCCCGCCCCGTATTTTTCCAGGGCTTTCCGTGCCCCTTCAACCACGGCCGGGTGGGTGGTGAGGCCCAGATAGTTGTTGGAGGCCATCATGATCATTTCCCGTTCCTCATTGGTGTAACGGTCAAGGATTTTGACCCGGTGTTCGGATGGACTTGTTAGGATCCGTGACCAGTGGTGATATTCATTGTTGATCAACTCTTCCGTAAACTCATAAAAGGGCCTAGTTTTGGCGAAGATGTCCCGGTCGGGCAGTTCCAGAAAATCACTGAGGTTTTTTCCTTGGTATTTCACCTTAATCCCCTCCTTAGGCTTATGCCGTTACGGTCCGACGGAGTAAATACTGTCATCAAAGGCAAAAAAAAAGAAAAAAATCTTGTAAAAGGAAAATATGAACATCATTAATCTTACTCCATTTTTTGGCTTGAAGCAAGGGTGAAAAGAAAGTGAAGCGGACTTATATGAACAATTGGATTTCGGCCTCCCGGGCCAGTTGCAGAAAGGTCGTCACGTCGCCGACCGAGAGGTGGTCGTAGTCGATTAACTCCGCTTCGGTGATCCCGAGCATCTCCATGGTGCCGCGGCAGGCGATAAAATTGACCTGGCGTTCCATCGCCATGGCCAGCAATTGGCCGACGGTTTCAGTTTGGCGCAGCCGGATCAGTTTGTTCATGAAAAGCGCGCCGAGGCCGCCGAAGTTCATCTTGGAGAGGCCCAGTTTATCCGGGCCGACCGGTAAAAGGAGTTTAAAGAGGCGTTCCAGGGGATTATGGGCCCGGCCCCGTTCCTTCCGGAGGAGGGCGAGCCCCCAGAAGGTGAAGAAAATGTAGGCCGTAAACCCTTCCCCGGCGGCCGTCCAAGCCATGGCCAAGGCCGAAAGGGCTTTATCCAGATCGCCACTGAAGCAAATAATACAGATCGCCGGTTTTTTTTGCGGCAACCGTCCAACCTCCTTTGCAATTTGATTATGATTCGGCAAATTGATCAATTTGTTTGTTATTTGTCATTTATTTGTTATTTATACATGGTAAAACAAGAATTACCTTTATCGTCGTTTCGGAAGATATGCTATAATCGTAAACATGGAGGAGATATTATGTTAAGCATCTTCCGCGAAGGGTTTTTTAAAGATCTCCTAATTTGGTTTGTCATCAGTGTGGTCCTGGCGTCCCTGGTGGCGGCGGGGGTCGGTTTGGTCACCGACCGGTATTTCTCCGCCACGGTGGACGGTTTAATCGGGGATCAGGGGGAGTATGATCTCTTGTTTCAAGTCCGCAGCGACTTGAAAGAGACGGCGGTTGCCCGCCTGAAGGAGATCATTAAAGAGCGTGTCCCCGGGTCCACCGTTAAAGTGGGCGTCAGTGTCGCCGGGAAGACCGCTGTTTTTGTCGGGCTGGCGCCGCAGCACCGGAAAAAAGCGGTTTACACTAATCTGAACAACTACTTTCGTGATATTCCGGGCGCGGGCGGGTTTAGTCTCATGACCGAACCCCGGTTAACCATGTCGGCCATCCCCGGCAGTGTGGCCGATCTTTATATCCGTGAAGCCGAGCGGATTCCCGGTGTCCGTTTTGCCTTTCGCGACGGGGGTAGTATTGCGGTTATTTTGGAGAAGGCTACCAAGATGAAGGAGGTCAAAGCGGCGCTGGAAGAGCTTTTGGCCAGTTACCGCCTGTTGGAGATCGGGTTTCCGGCCGGCTATCATGTGGGCAACCCGATTGAGGTCGGACGCAATCTAACGGAGTTATTGGCGGGCAAGGGTGGCGTGACGCTGATTCGGAACGTCACCTCCGGGAAGAGCAGTGATGACCAGGAAGCGTTGCTCCTGACCATGGCGGAGATGAAACGGTTCCTCCTCTCCTATGCCGGACAGGTCAAAGTGATTCCCGCCCAAGGGGTTACGCTTAATCAGGGGGACCTTTTGGTTCTCTTTGACGATGCGGAGCATCCCCTGGCCGCGGGAGAAACGGTCGGGGCCCAGGATGTGATTGTGAAGGTCACCGGTGAAGAGGAAGACGGGGCGCTCCCCGGGCTGATCATTCAGGGGGATTCGGCCGGTTTTACCAGTGCATCGGCGCGGCTTTTGGGTGACGACCAGAAAGCCGGGGCGATCGTCGCCCACGTGATTATCAACAGCCCCAAACAGCAATTGGCGGAAGCCCTGGACGAAGCCATTGCTTTCCTCAGCCAGTTCAACTCCTTTCAGGAGTTGCCGGCACAAGCACGGCAAGTGATCACGGCGGCGGAGACGATTCAGGCCGCGTTGAACAACATTAATGGTCTTGGGGCGGACAATGCGGATCTGGCGAAGATCCAGAGGATCGCTTCGTTACTCGAAGGGGTCAGTCATGAGCTGCAGGATATGGCCGACCATTTGGCCCGGCTCCGCTGGGTGGAAAACCAACTGGATAAAGCCCTCCGTGGGTTGGAGGGGATCCATGCCATTACACGTTTGGGTTTTGTCCCGCAGAATCTGGGTTACTTTGGGGATCTGGGGCAAAAGATGGGCCGTCTGGACCGGGAGTTGCAAACCTTGATTGAGAACTTACGGGAGAAAGCCCGGGCCCTGGATGATTTCATCAACCGGTTTAATCCCTTGGTCCATACCCTGCTCGACTGGGAGAGGAAGACGACGAAGCTGGCCGGGCAGCTTGACCAAGTCGGCGACGTCTTGGGCGGGGGCAGTACCGGTTTTGCCGCCTTAGCCGAGTTGACGGGGGTTACCGATGCGAGTTTGCGGCAGTTTGCCACCTTTGATTTTGAAGCCTTACGCCAGGGGCTGTCGCCTTTGGAGAATGGTTTTGCCGAGCTCTCGGCCGGTAATGTGCCGCTGATCCTTGGCGAACTGGAAAAGATCAAGTCTTCCCTCCCCAAACTGAAGGACGAGGAGATTGCCAAGACGATTACCCTTCTGGACCGCTATTTAGGGGGTGAAACCCTGCCCGGTGAAAAGGTGGAACTCTTTGTGAATGCCGACTATGACCAGAAAGAAGTGACCCGCCTGGTCAATAGTTTCTTTGATTCGGAGGAGGTCCGGATTCTGTCATTGCCCGCGGGAATTCTCCAACCGGATGTCCGGAATGAGGTTACGCGGCTCTTGGGGGAAGTCCGGGGGGTCATCGCCGCCCTGACCGTGTTGATTCTGGCGGTTTTAATCTTTTTGCAGGATCAGGCCCCGATTCTGGCGGCATTACACCATTTGGAACTGCTCTTTCCGTACCGGGAAGCAACCGGGAAGGCGCGGGCACAGCAGCGTAAAGGAACGGCGATCCGCCGCTTCTTCCCGAGGATCTACGCGGCAGGCTTGGGCGGAGGCTGGCTGTGGGCGACGGTCAACCTGGCCGGGGCCAATGTTCCTTACTTCCCCAACCGTTATTTTTTACTGGTTGGTGCCCTTTTTGGCCTCCTTTTTTACCGGATGGCGGAGAAGTTCCACCGTTTGAATCTGGACGAAGTGGTTGCCGGTTATGCCCTTGGGTTTGATTTTACCACGGTGATGCGGGAGATTGTGATCCCGGCCGGACGGCCCGGGCTGATGCAAAAACTCAACCGACGGAAGATGGTGATGAAATGAACACCCCCCCACGACAGCCATTATTACAGATTCAGGGGTTGAAAAAAAGTTACCGCAAGCGTCCGGTTTTAAAAGGAATAAATCTTAATATTTTTGCTGGTGAGACGATAATAATTATGGGACCGAGTGGGTGTGGAAAATCCACTTTGGTCCGGTGTATTAACCGTTTGACTGAACCGGACGACGGCCATATTATCTTCGACGGGGTTGAAGTGACGAGTCTTCCTTTTGCGCAGTTATCGGGGCTCCGCCGCCGGATTGGTTTTGTCTTTCAGCAATTCAACCTGATCCGCCGGCTCAATGTCCTGGAGAACGTCACTTTTGCGCTGCGCATTTACGGCCAGGAAAAAGCGGAGGCCGAAGACCGGGCCATGCAGGCGCTGGCGCGGGTTGGCTTAAAGGAACGCGCATTGAATTTCCCGGCCGAACTGAGCGGCGGGGAACAGCAGCGGGTTGGGATCGCCCGTGCTTTGGCTTTAGAACCCCAGTTGATGCTCTGGGATGAACCCACCGCCGCCCTCGACCCGATCCTGGTCAGTGAGGTTATTGAGATCATGGAGGAGCTTGTCCGGCAGAAGGAGACCACGATGCTGGTGGTCACCCACGAAGTCGGTTTTGCTTCCCGGGCGGCCGACCGGATTATCTTTATGGACCACGGAATCATTGTGGAAGAAGGGCCTCCTGATGTGGTTCTTTCGACACCCCAATCGGAGATTGCCAAAAAATATAAAAAGCTCTTACAAACTTGACGAAAACATGTTATACTATGCCAGTAATATTTTTGTTTCGGGGGTGTATTTTTGAAGGGGTTTCAGCAAACTTTGCAGAATAGAATTGCTATCAAAGGCCAAGCCCTTCACTCCGGGAAAATGGTGGCGGTGGAACTCATACCCCAGCCGGTCGATACGGGAATCCGGTTTTGCCGGGTCGACCTGCCGGACCAGCCTGTTTTGCCGGCCAAGCCAGCCAATATCATTGATACGACGCGTAATATCGCCTTGGGGACGAGGGAGTGGCGGATACAAACCATTGAACATTTGATGGCAGCGTTTCATGGTTTGGGCGTGGACAACCTGCTGGTGGCAGTGGATGGGCCGGAAATTCCTCTGGGAGACGGGAGCGCCCGCTTTTTTGTGGAGGAGATCCTCCGGGCGGGGTTGCTTGTTCAGGAAAAACCGCGGAAAGTACGGAAAATTACCAAACCGGTCTGGGTGACCGATGGGAAAGACCCCCGTGCTTATCTGATTGCGCTTCCCGGCGAGGGCTTTCGGGTCACTTACTGCTTTACCTCCGACCATAAAGTAACAGGTAACCAGTTTGCCCAGTATCTGATCACCCCTGAGACTTTCCTGGAAAACATCGCGCCGGCCCGGACCATCGCGTTCTGGCGCGAGATCGAGGCACTGCGTAAACAAGGATTGGCGCTGGGCGGTAATATGGAGGTCGCAGTTGTGGTTGGCGAAGATGGTTATTTGAATGAATTGAGGTTTCCCG
Source organism: Capillibacterium thermochitinicola (assembly GCF_013664685.1). Taxonomy (NCBI): domain Bacteria; kingdom Bacillati; phylum Bacillota; genus Capillibacterium; species Capillibacterium thermochitinicola. Next base: position 34,093 of record NZ_JAAKDE010000009.1, on the reverse strand, counting down.
ACGAGATTGTCCGCCATAAAATCCTCGATATCTTAGGCGATCTTTACCTGCTCGGCCCGTTGGAAGGCGAGATTATTGCGGTCCGTTCCGGACATAAACTCGATTTGGAGCTGGCTTTAAAACTCGAGGAATGTTTAACTTAAGGAGGTTTGGGTGTGGAAATAAATCAGATTAAAGAATTATTGCCACATCGTTATCCCTTTTTACTGGTTGACCGGGTGCTTGACCTGGAACCGCGGAAAAGGATCAAAGCTTTGAAGAATGTGACCAATAACGAGGAGTATTTTACCGGACATTTTCCGGAAAGGCCGGTGATGCCGGGCGTCCTAATTATTGAGAGTATGGCGCAGGCGGCCGGTTTAACCTTACTCGTGGAAAAAGAACACCGGGGGAAGATTCCCTTTTTCACCGGGATCGACAAGGCCCGCTTCCGGCGGCCGGTGGTGCCGGGGGATCAGCTTTATTTAGATGTGGAGCTTTTGCGGGTGAAAGGCAATTTCTGCTATGCCCAGGGGAAAGCGACGGTGGACAACGAGGTTGTCGCCGAAGCGCAACTGATGTTTGTTTTGGGTTCGAAAGAAGCCCAAGATGAATAAAAAAGGATATACTTCGGTTAGGGGGTCCCAGATTGAAAGTAGTAGAGAATAAAGTGGTAACTTTGAGGGAGATTCACGAAACGGCTATAGTTCATCCCGGAGCAAAATTGGGAAAAAATGTTGTGATCGGTCCGTATGCGATCATCGGTGAGAACGTAGAATTAGGTGATGGGTGTGTTGTGGGACCTCATGTGGTGATTGACGGATGGACGAAGATTGGCTGTAACAACAAATTTTACCATGGCGCTTCAATCGGGGTAGAACCGCAGGATCTGAAGTTCAAGGGTGAAAAGAGTTTCTTGTTTATCGGTGACGGTAATGTCTTCCGCGAGAATGTCACGGTGAGCCGCGGGACCGAAGGCGGTGGCGGCGAGACCCGGATCGGGAACAACAACTTGTTCATGGCCTACTCCCATGTGGCCCATGATTGCCAGGTGGGGAACAATGTGGTGATCGCCAACTGTTCGGCGCTGGCCGGGCACGTGGTGGTGGAAGACCGGGTGGTCATCGGCGGGCTCACCGGGGTCCATCAGTTTACTAAAATCGGCAAGATGGCCATGATGGGTGCCTGCTCCAAGATTGTGAAGGATGTACCGCCGTTTGTGATTGTTGATGGTAATCCTGCCCGGGTCGCCGGGATTAATGTGGTTGGACTTCGGCGCAATGGGGTTCCACCGGAGGTCCGTGAAGAGATCAAACGGGCCTACCGGATTCTTTACCGTTCCAACCTTACGATCGAGCAAGCGATCGAAAAGATGGAACATGAGTTGCAGGGTACGGAGGAGATTGATCATTTCATCCGTTTTCTCCGCAGTGCGGAACGGGGAATCTGCCGGTAGCCGGGGAATAAAGGGACGGCGGCAAGCCAAGACTAGACAAATATGGTCTAGTCTTTTTTCGATCAGACAGAAATCGATGTTTGGAGGGGAAAAACAATGACATGGGGAATTTTAGCTGGAGAAGGCCGTCTGCCATTGGAAGTCGGCAAAGGAATGCGTGCGGAAGGAATTGAACCGGTTGTGCTGTGTACCGGAAAAAATGCCGACCAATTCGTGGAAATGGGGTTTACGGTCGGCCGGGAGCAGATGGGACAGTTAGGGGCAATGCGCCGTTTTCTCCAGGACCATCAGGTTGACCAAATAGTTATTGCCGGCCGGTTTGGCAAGGAATTTTTGCTGGCCGGGTCGGTAGACCAAGAAATCATGGAGATCCTGGCCAAACTGACCAGGCGAAACGACGATGCGCTGCAATTGGCGGTGGTCAACTATTTTGAGGAGCATGGGATCAGAGTGGAGACCCAGACCAGATTTTTGCGGGCACTCATTCCGGACCGGGGGATCCTGGCCGGCCAGGACTTAAGTCCGGAGGAGATGGCCGACGTGAGATTGGGTTACCGGATGGCCAAAGAGATCGGCCGGCTGGATATCGGGCAGAGTGTCGTGGTGAAAAAGGGAATGGTCTTAGCCATTGAGGCGGTGGAAGGCACCGACCAAACCATCCGGCGGGGCGGGCTGTACGGCGGCCCCGGGGTCGTGGTGGTTAAGGTCGCCAAACCCGAACAGGATCTCCGGTTTGATATGCCGGCGATTGGCTTGAACACCCTTGAAGCCATGATTGAGATTAAAGCGCGGGTTTTAGGGGTTGAGGCCGGGGCCACTTTCCTCTTGGACCGGGAAGAACTGTTGGAAAGGGCGGAGAAGCACGGGATTACCGTAGTGGCCATAGATGAACTTACCATAAAAGGCAACTAATGCGAGAAGGTATTTGCCGCGCCTGGGCGAATATGTTTTAAGTGGCAAAAGATTTGCTCGAGGAAGCGAATAAACAGGGAAAGAAGGAGGGGGAAATGACGAAAAAGAAGCTGATCATCGCTTTTCTCCTTTGTCTTGTCATCTCCACCCTTCTTTTTTTTCTGATCCGGACTTATTGGTGGCCGCAAAGCGAGCCGATTCCATTATTACCCCTGGTTCAGGAGGAAGACATCGCCCCGGTGACCAATGCGGGCGAGGGACCACAGTTAAAAGGTGTGCAGATCGCGCTGGTCAATAAGGATAACCACCTGAACTGGAAATTAACCGTTGAGCGGGTGATTGAAGAGGGGGAGATTTGCCGTCTTTTTGGGATCAAAGGGGAGTATTTTACGGTGAGCGGCCGAAAATACCTGGTTGAGGCGGCGGAAGGCGAAATGGGCCAGGACTTTACTTGGCTCCGCCTCACCCCGGAAGTGGTTTTAACCGGGGAAGGAATCCGGATGGTGGCCGCCGAGGTGAATTGGGAAGCGGCGGCGGGCGAAGAGATCACCGGCCGCGGGCTGGAAGCGGATAGAAAAAACGTTAAGATCCAGGCGGAAAGATTTACGTTTAATCTGGAAAAGCAAAGGATGACTTTGCCCGGTACATCCCAGTGGTCTTTCCAGTAATGTCGTGTGAATGGGGTGAAGAAGGCCGATGGCCCAGAAGAGATCCATGATCCTTTTCGTAACGGTTGTCCTTGTCTTGGTCAGCGCTTTACCGGGATGGGCTGCTGAAAAAGGCCGTGAAGAGGTGGAGGTCGTCGTTCCGCCCCAAGGCTTGACCGAACTTGATTTGGAAAAAGAGTTCTGTGTCTATTGGGGTTATCCGGGTGCGCCGGTTGAAGTGATCGTGGCGGGTTCCGGACTGCGCCTCACGGCGTTAAAAATCAGTTATGACCAGCGTAACCAGCTGTTGACCGCGGAAAAGGCCGTGCGGCTGGAAACCGGGAAGATGGTTGTTACCGGAGAAACGCTAGTTCTCACTTCCGAGCTTGTGCGGTTACCGGAAGGGGGCGAAATCACCACCATTGAACCGGAAAGGTTGCGGATGGTGGTGAAGGGTCCCTTTTCTTACCACTTGGAAGAGGAAACTTTTCAAGGCGAGGGCGGGTTTACCCTCTGGGGATCCGAGTGGGTAATGGAAGGAGAGCGTTTTGACGGCAGTCTGCGCGAGGAACAAGTTACCGCGATGGGTTCGCCCGTCATCCGCTGGGAAAACGGGATGATGGTGGGCGAGGCCGGGACGGTGATTACTTACGATCTGGCCAGTGGACAAGCCACCGCCGAAGGGCCAACCAAAACCCGGTTTTATCAGAATAGAGGAGTGCATTCCAGTGGCGATTGAAGCGCAAGGTTTAGTGAAAGAATACGGGAAACGCCGCGTTGTGGACCAGGTCAGTCTGGAAGTCAACCCGGGCGAGGTTGTCGGTCTTTTGGGCCCGAACGGAGCCGGAAAGACCACCACTTTTTATATGATCGTCGGTTTGGAAAAGCCAGTTGCCGGACGGATTAAGATTGATGGAACCGACGTTACCGGTTTCCCCATGCATCTGCGGGCCCGCTACGGGGTTTCGTATTTGGCCCAGGAACCCTCGGTTTTCCGGAAACTAACCGTGGAACAGAACATACTGGCGATCTTGGAATTGGTGATCAAAGACAAGAAACAGCGGCTCGAACGGTGTAACCAGCTGCTGGAGGATTTTAACCTGACGAAGGTGAGAAAACAAATGGGGTTCATGCTTTCCGGCGGTGAGCGCCGCCGCGTGGAGATCGCCCGGGCGCTGGCCCAGAACCCCCGTTACATTTTGTTGGATGAGCCCTTTACCGGAGTGGACCCGATTGCCGTTGCCGATCTGCAGGATATTGTCGGTGAATTGAAAAAGCGGGGTTTGGGAGTCCTGATTACCGACCACAGTGTCCGGGAAACCCTGGCGATCACCGACCGGGCCTATATCATGTATTCCGGGAAGATTCTCGTTTCCGGAGATGCCAAGGCCATCGCCGAAGATGAGAAAGCGCGGAAGTTTTATCTGGGCGACCGCTTTAATATGTGAAGCGGGCAGGGATAATTTCTCAATAAACGGGAGTAATCAGTATGCGGATTATCACAAAGTATTTGATCAGAGAACTGATGGGGCCTTTCTTATTTGGCTTTTTAGCCTTTAGCGGTATGTTTATCGGATGGTCCTTGGTCAATGTGATCCAATGGGCCGAATCATATTCGGTGCCATTGCTCACCGTTTTACGCCTTTGGGCTTACAATGTCCCGGAGAATCTCGCTTATGGGGTTTACATCGGGATGCTCCTGGCGACCCTTCTGGGGCTGGGCCGGATGACCAGTCACAGTGAGACCATTGCGATGCAAGCAGGCGGCGTCAGTTTTATGCAGATTGCCGCCCCGGTTCTGATTATTGGTGCCCTCTTGACGGTAGGAACTTTTTATCTCAACGAATCCCTGACGCCAATGGCGAAACGTGCCTACCGGGAAGAACGGACCTTTATCCGGCAGGGCAAACCGAAAGGGATTATCGATGAATATTTCTCGGCGGAACGACTCAAAGGCGGGAAAAAACGGCTGATTTACGCCGAACAATACAATGCGACGGAAGAAAAATTTATCAATGTGACGATCCAGGAGATGGAGCATGGGCAGCTGGTCCGGACCCTGAAGAGCAAAGAATTGTTATGGGGCGAGAGCGGATGGTACTTTCGGGAAGGAGAAATCTTTAACTACCGGGAAGAGGCGGTGATCCCGGTCCGGGTGACGGAGGGATACAATCCGTCCGGTTTTGAAAAAACACCCGAGCAAGTCGTTCGCTTGTCCAAGCAGCCGGAAGAGATGGACTGGTGGGAGTTGAAATGGTACCTGGAGAACACGGAGTTAAGCACCAGAAAACGGCGGCAGTACGAAGTGCAGCTCCATCTAAAGATGGCTTTCCCCTTTGCCTGCCTGGTCTTTGCCCTGTTGGGAACGCCTTTGGCCTTACAGTCTCAACGGCGTACCTCTTCGGCGGGTTTAGGAATTACCCTTTTGAATGTGATCTTTTATTACGTTTTAATGGCCGTGGGGACTTTTCTGGGACAATCGGGAATAACGTCGCCCTGGGTGGGCGCCTGGCTCCAGAACCTAATCATTGGTGGTTACGGCTTGTATCTTTTTGTCCGCAAAGCATTCAACATCTAGCAGAGGGGGAGCAAAGTGTACGGTATTGTTCTGGTGTTGACCATCGCCTTGCTGGGTGGGGTAATTGCCCTTTTGGGCGACCGGGTTGGGATGAAGGTCGGCAAAAAACGGTTATCCCTCTGCGGGCTGCGGCCTAAATATACGTCGATGATTATAACGGTGGTAACCGGAGTTTTGATCGCCGGAACCACTCTTTTGTTACTCACCATGGTCTCCAACGACGTACAGACGGCGCTATTTCGGATGAAAAAATTACAGACGGAACTGGCGCAGACGAAAACCGATCTGGATGCGGCCAAAGCGCGGATGCGCCAGGTGGAAGCCGAAACCAAGGCGCTGCAAGAGAGTAAGGTGGCGCTGGAGGTTGAAAGGGAGCGTTTGCGTAAGGAGATTCAGGCGTACGCGGGGGAGGCCGCTTTGCTGCGGGCCAACGCGGAGCGGGGTGAAACCGGCGAAAAGCTAAAAAAAATTGAAGCCAACGGGGAAGGGCAGGCCAAGTGAATGCAGATTTTGGCGATTGACCCGGGGAGGGTGAAATTTGGGTATGCGGTGTTAACCGCCGACGACCGGCGGGTGTTGTGCCAAGGGATCGCGGAAGTTACCGGCCTGGTTCGGGTGGTGCAAGAACTGGTGGACCGTTTTCAGGTGACCACGGTGGTGATCGGCGACCGGACGGCCGGTGCGGAGTTTGCCACGACCCTCCGGGCGGCTTTAGAGGCCAATCACGTAAGTTTGGTTCCGGTGCGCGAGGATGGTTCCAGCCGGGAAGGCCGGCACCGCTTTTTACAGGCCAACCGGCGGGGATGGCGCCGCTGGGTTCCCCTGGGTCTGCAGTCCCCCTGGCGGCCTTATGATGATTATGTCGCGGTGGTACTTGGCGAACGTTATCTTGATCGGCAATGAAAAGGGGCCTAACCAGTTGTTTTTATTTGTGCTTTACCGGATCAGGTAGTTGTAACCTTCGATGGTGAACTCATCTGCGATCTCCAGTTTGTCCCGGACCTGCCGTAAAACGGCACTGTCGATCCGCGCCGGAGCCTCGCCCAACGTCTCCCGGTAGATGCGGCGACTGACCGTACTTTCCGGGTGGTTCTGGACAAACTGAATAATCTCCTCGATCTCCCGCTGTTTGTTCTTCATATGCTTCCCCCTCTTTCTCCTGTGGCTTTCCCTTAATAATTTATCCCGCGGAAGGCGGAAATACGCTGATTATTTATAGGGTGATTACCATATGGACCCGCTTGAGCGGAGGTTCTTAAAGATTAGGCGTTTTGTTAGTAAGCCGGAGGTGCAGGACCAACATAATATGTACAAACACCCGTATTAAGGGGAGAAAAGGAGGAGTAAAATGGCGGTAGAAGTAATCGCCGAGGCTCAGGTCCAGGTCCTGGTGGAAGACACCATCGATCTTTTTACTCCGGCACAAAAAATCGACGAAATTCGCGCCAATGTCCAAGATTTACGCTGCCATGTTATCCCCGGCAAAGTAATTTTCCAGGGGATCCTGCACAAACAGATCTTCTTCGTGAACGAGGATAACGTGGTGGTGCACCAGGGAGTAGATATCCCCTTCTCCGGCTTTGTCGATATTCCGGAAGCCGAGCCGGGACAGTTCTGTCAGCTGGCGGCTTCCGTTGAGTTCATCGATTTTCAGCTCCTTAGTCCCACAACACTCCGGGAGACCACGGTGATCCTGGTTAATGTGCGATTGTTGAGCAACGTTCCGCTGCCGCTGGTGTTGACCGTCAACCAAAACACACCCCAGCGGCCGGCCGTCTTTAACGGAGTAAAGAATGCCTTTGTCGCCCGCGGACCGGGCCGGTCGGCAAAAAAATAAAGAAAAATAAATCTCCAGGATTTGATGGTTGCTTTTTTTCGTCTGATCATGTAAAATAATTTAAGGATTTACAAGCGCCCGTAGCTCAGAGGATAGAGCACTGGCCTCCGGAGCCAGGTGCACAGGTTCGATTCCTGTCGGGCGCGCCACTAAGAAATTAAGAAGCGACGCGGTTTTCACGGCGTCGCTTTTTTGGTTTGGCCCCCTTTTTGGCAATCCCTTTTTAGTTTATTTTCGGAAATTCCCCCCAATTTCGTATTCGCTTCCTGCTGCTTTTTGGGCAAGACGTGACTACAAATGTTTTCAGTCGGTGAGAAATGGATGTACCGTCAGCCATTGCCGGGGTACCCCGGGATCAAGGCCGGCGTGAATGGGTTCTGGATTAAGAAGGGGGTAGCCCTGAAGCAAAATCCTGGATAATATAAAACGTCTCAGAGGTTGTTCCCCATGAGACGCACATACCAGTAAGGGTTGGTATATTAGTGATATATTAAGTAATATATTATATAATTATATATGAGATATATTAGAAGATCGGCTTAAAAAAGCCAATTTCAAAATGTTAATTTTGGAGTTATCGTCATTTTCTTACTGAAATGAATTTGTCTGTGGTATGACGGCCCGGGTTTTTACCCACAGTGTTTTTGGGAGGATAATCTGAAGATGAAAGGTTAATTCATTGAGGTATGAAATCAAGTGAGGGGTCAATAATTTGTTGTATTCCCTGTTTTTTACATGCCATTTTACGCTCATCCCGGGAGTCAGGCCTTTGACCGATGAAGTGATGGTGAATGGATCGATGATTGGATCACAGAATAAGATGTTGTTCTCTCCGACAAGTGTTTTATATTGGTAGGCAAAGCCGGTGATGAAAACCCGGTCATATAAAACTCTGATCCGGACATCTCTAACTTCCGTCCAGCATCGAGTGATCTTAATAACTTTTTTGGGCGGCGCATAGTTTTTTTGGATAAGGTAGCGGACATCCTGCTCACAAATTACTACATCAGTACAGATCGGAATGAAAAAAGTATCGGAGGTCCCAATATAGTTACCTTTGTTAATGGCAATGGCGGTATACATTCTCCTGAATCCCTCGCCTTCCTTTATATCCCGTTCGGTCTGGCCGGCGTGAATATTTGCTAAAAGGGAAGGACTTTTTCCGGAATCCAAGTTTCCAGCTGGATTTTGTCCGGGGAATCCAGCACGCTTTTTAAATGGTCGCTGTCGTCAAACTCTTTGTAGTGCAGATATTTTCTTTGAATATCCTGCGTCCGAACCCAGCCGTAATGTTTGACCCGGATATCCGATTGATAGACCGGGATGGGTCCTCTTGCCTCCAATGGAATTCTCCCGCAGTGAAGTTTCCGCCGGGGCCAGGAATAGGTCTGACGGGGATTATAGCGGAATAACATCCGGACCCTTTTCACCCACGGATCCCAGGATCCGTCCACCCGGTAGTGCTGCCGGTCGCCCCAAAAATCGAAAAGCCGGAATTCAACGGCGTCAAATTCATCTTGACTAATTAAGCCGATAACTTCATGGGCCATGCGTTTTTCGAAAACTTCATCGGCATCGATGGCCAAAATCCATTCCGGACCACGGTTGACGGTATAATCCCATAATCGGATCCTTGCAGTGCTTTCGTCCTTTGCCATCAAGGATTCGGTTTCCCGGTAAAGCCGGACTTTGGGAAAGGAGAGACAGAGATCCGGAGTGTGGTCGGTTGAGCCGTCGTCAAGGATGATGATTTCATCAACAAACTTTGATAACTCGGATAATACTTCCGTAAGATAACGGTCGGCTTCGTTACGGACGAGCATCATCGCGGTTAATTTGGGTAAGGAGCCCGACATGGGAGGATACCTCGCTAACGGAATATTTTTTCGATCAGCCGTTGCCAGCGTCGCCGCCAGACCGGTAAAGCGAAATGTTGGGCGACCGCCCGGGCGTTATCTCCTAAGTGACGCCGTTCTTCCGGTGAGTTAATCAGATCCCGGATCACTTCAATCAATACTTCGGCGGATGGATTGATGATGATGCCGTTATGATCATGGATGACGAGATCGGCGAGGCCGCTGTTTTGGCCGACGATCACGGTTTTACCCAAGGACATGGCGGCCAGGCATATCATATCGGTTTCCTGGAAACTTTTGCCCGGCAACAGCACAAGATCCGCCTGCTTCAAGATTTTGCCGGTAACCGGTTCGGTAATTAAAAGACGGCGGGGATGCTTTTCGGACCATTCCGTCAGATACTTGACTGTAGCCGCCGGGCCGGCATTTGCCAACTGAAATTCGATACGGTCATCCATCTCCAGCAATGTTTCCATGGCCCGGATGGTTTCGCTGATTCCAGCTTCAGGGGTGAGGGGGCCGGGGAAAAGGATCCGGACCGTATTTGTGCATGACTCCGGCGCGCCCGGCCTCGCGGCGACGGGGGCTTCTTCTTCTGCCCAGGCGGGTATGAAGTTCGGCAGATACTCGAAGGTATTATACAGTCCGGGCCAGGTGGCGGTGGCCCAGTGGATGAGACCGCTCTCGACGGTGACCACCTTTTGGGGGGCGCGCAAGGCCATCCAGAGGCGGCGCTTCCACTCTTCCCGTTCCGCTTCGGTCGGTAATTTTGCTTCAAATAACGGATCATCCCAGGAGATGCCATGGGCTACAGCGATGGACGATTCGTGGACCTGCGGGTAAGCCAGGATGAGGTCGAAATAGATACACCAGTCAAATCCGTGCGCTTTTTCGTAGAAATCATCGGAGGTGGCGGGCCAGGTGAGAAGCTGGGCTCCGTCCCGCAGAACGCCAAAGACCGGCACCTCCGGAAGCAGTTGACTATGCCAGCCGTTTCCCGGTTGAAACCAGGCCGCTTCATAACCGAGATCCAAGAGTAATTTGGAGAGTTCGATGGCATACTGCCGCCGGTAATCGGAGACGAATTTCCGGGCTAGGGGGTCCATTAATTTCAATGTGGCGATGGCAACGGATCCTTTACGCATCGATTTCACCTCGGTGTTTATCGAAAAACGGCTTCAATCACCTTACGCCAGCGGTGTTTCCATTTTTCCAAGGAGAAGGCTTCCGATACGGTTTTGGCGTTTATACTCAGCCTCTGTCTCAGCTCGGGATCTTCGATCAAACGGGCTAAAGCTTCCATCAATGTCCGGGTATTCAGCGGCCGGAGCAATAAGCCGTTATATTCGGGGATGATCAGATCGGTAAGGCCTCCGGTGCAACCGGCGATGACCGCGCAGCCGGATGCCATGGCTTCCAGACAGGATAAGGAGGTTCCTTCGGAAGCTTTGGTCGGGATGATGGCGATGTCCATTTGCCGGTAAATCTCGGGCATTTGGTGGGGAGGACGCCAATAATAATAGACCTGTTCATATCGGCTGGCCCAGCGCAGCAGCTCACCTTCGTGATGGTCGTTATGGCTGCGCCCGACAATATGAAACTCAGCCTGGGGATATTTGGCCGCCAATTTTTCGATGGCGGCGATCGTTTCGTAAATTCCCCGGACGGAAGTTAGCCGGCGCGGATAAAGAATCCGCACGGTTTCCCGGGGTACTTTTTCTTTTAGCGGGTAAAAACTATGCAAATCCACAAAATTGGGGATATAGATCATTTTTTCGCTTAATCCGGGCCAGGTGGCATTGATATACCGGATCGTTGCCGTATCGCAGGAAACGATCGCTGCGGGGCGGTTTAAAGCGCTCCACCAACGGTAACGCCATTCCCGGCGATGGCGTTCGGTGGGCACAATCCTTTCCCAGGTGGGATAATCCCAATAGATGCCGTGGGAGATGGAAATACTTTTCTTAAAGGCCTGCGGGTAAGCCAATAAGGTACTGAAATAAACGGCAAAATCGATCCGGTTGGCCTGTTCATGGAAAGCATGGTTTAAGGCCGGGCAAGTTTGGTATTCCGCCTCACCCATCGGGATGCTGTAAAGGGGAACTCCCGGAAGGATTTCCTGTTCCCAACCGGAGCCGATCTGCCACCACTCCACGTGGTAACCCATCTCCAGCAACAGCTTGGTAAATTCAATGCCATAACGTTCCGCGCCGCCGTAGATCATCCGGTTGCCGTCGTTATGGATGTGGTATGAGGTGAGAATGCCAACTCTGCCTTTACTCATCGGGATCACCTTATGCATAATATGCACAAGAGCCGGTTCCGGGGAACCGACTCTTGTGCGAATTGACGAAATTACTCGACTGATACGGCGACGAAAACAAAATCCGTATTGAGCGCTTTTCCCAACAAGGTAGGCCCGCTTTTGGTCCCCGGCAAACCGACGGATATGTTGACCTGGGCGTCGGCCGCCGGAGCAAGGCCGGAGATGACCTTTTGGTCAATGAGCCCGATAAAGCTGCCGATATATTGTTGGGTTGGTGCCGGGTCTTCCGACAGGAATACGCTGACGGTCAGCGCGTTAGCCAGGAGGGTTGCTTCCCGGTCGGTCGTCCCGGATGCCGGTCCCCAGTCAGCGGTTAAATAGACATCGGCATTGACCTGGCCTGTATTAGCGACGGCGATCGAATTAGCGACGACATCGCCGGCTTCGATCGTTTCATCGATGATCGCGGTGGTAGGGTTAATCGAGATCGCAAGGTCATACGTCTCCAAATCATTGTTTAGATTTGTCTGTGCAAAAGTAAATGGCATATAAATCACTCCAATGCTTGGATTTTAGGCTTCAATATAAAAATATGAAAATATTATCTGAAAGGTACTTGAAAAGGTACTTATAGCAGCCTGAGCATTTGGTATATTTTAGGCCGGGCTCTTGGCCATGGCTGCCATCTGTTCCCGGTGCTCAAGGAGCGGTCCGGACGGGGATTGATTTTACTCCGGGGCGGTGCGGAGTCAGGAGGGATTGGCGCGGCGGTGACGAAGATCCGAGGGTAATTGGGTTTTTCGGGGGGAAACTAAATTGCGTCGTGAAAAACCAGGGATGGGGGCGTGTGGAAGAATGGCGTTGTCAAAAGGTGAGGCGCAAAAGCGGATTGGCGAGTTACGCGAAGAACTGAACCGCCACAATTACCTTTATTATGTCTTGGACCAACCGGAGATCAGTGATGCGGAGTACGACCGTTTATACAGAGAACTGGTGGCTTTAGAAGAGCAGTATCCCGACTTGATTACGGCCGACAGCCCGACCCAACGGGTCGGCGGGGAACCGGCGGCCGGTTTTCGCAGCACCCGCCACCGGATCCCGCTTTTATCCTTGAATAATGCCTTTAGCGAACAGGAACTGCGCGATTTTGACCAGCGGATTAAACGGGCAGCCGGCTTGGAGGATCCGGCATATGTGGCCGAGTTAAAGATTGACGGGTTAACCGTCGCCCTTACCTATGAGGACGGTGTGCTGGTGCAGGGGGCGACCCGGGGCGATGGGGTGACCGGGGAAGAGATTACCGCCAACATCAAAACGATCCGGACCATTCCCTTGCGGCTGCGGGGTAATCCCCCCGGGCAGGTAATCGTCCGCGGCGAAGTCTACATGAGACGGGCCGATTTTACAGAATTGAACCGGGTCCGGGAAGAACAGGGGGAAGCACTCTTCGCCAATCCCCGGAATGCGGCGGCCGGATCGCTCCGGCAGTTGGACCCGAAGGTCACCGCTTCCCGGCGGCTGGATGCCTTTTTTTATGATCTGCTTTGGTGGGAAGGGGCCAGGGACGTACCCGCCACCCAGTGGGAGGCGATCAACCAGCTTAAAGAGTGGGGCTTTAAAGTCAACCCGGAATCGGCCTTATGCGCTTCCATCGAGGAGGTAATTGCCTATTGCCGCCGCTGGGCGGAGAAGCGCTTTGCTTTGCCCTATGAGATCGACGGGATTGTGGTTAAACTGAACTCCCTGGCCGCCCAGGAAGCGCTGGGGTCGACCGCGAAAGCACCCCGGAGTAAAGTGGCTTTTAAATTTCCCGCTGCGGAAGTGGAGACCAAAATTGAGGACATCATGATCAGTGTGGGCCGGACGGGGGCCCTTACGCCCTTGGCCTTGCTCACTCCGGTCCAAGTCGGCGGTTCTGTGGTCAGCCGCGCGTCCCTTCATAATGAGGATTACATCAGGGCAAAAGAGATCCGGATTGGGGATCCGGTGATTATCCGGAAGGCGGGGGAGATCATCCCCGAGGTGGTGCGGGTGGTTAAGGAGAAGCGCACCGGGGAGGAAGTGGAGTTTAAGTTTCCGCAGGCTTGCCCGGTTTGCGGTGCGGCGGTAGCCCGGGATCCGGACGGGGCGGTGATCCGTTGTCTGGGGGCGGCCTGCCCGGCCAAGCTCCGCGAGTTTATCCTGCATTTCGCTTCCCGGTCGGCGATGAATATTGAAGGCCTGGGGCCGGCCATTATCGACCTGCTCCTGGAGAAGGAGCTGATCAAGGACCCGGCTGATTTATATAGTCTGAAGTTTGATGACCTGGTGACTCTGGAGCGCTTCGGGGAGAAATCGGCCCGTAATTTGCTGGCGGCCATTGAGCGCAGCAAAGAGGTACCCTTTGCCCGTGTCCTTTACGCCCTGGGGATCAGGCACGTCGGGGCGGAGATGGCCCGCCGGCTGGCCAATGCCTTTGGGAGTATGGACCGGCTGCTGGCGGCAACACCGGAAGAACTGATGGCGGTCCCTGAGATCGGGGCCACCATTGCCGCCAGTATTGCGGCTTATGCCGCGGAAGCGCAGAACCGAAGACTGATCGAAAAATTGAAAGCCGCCGGGTTGCAGATGACGGCGGCCCCGGAGGCGCCGGCCGGCGCGTTGCCGCTCAGCGGTAAGACCTTTGTCTTAACAGGAACCCTAGCGTCGATGACCCGCCGCGCGGCGGAAGAGGCTATCCGGCGTTTGGGCGGAAACCCCGGTTCTTCGGTGAGCCGCCGCACCGATTATGTGGTGGTGGGCGAGGACCCGGGGTCCAAGTACCAAAAAGCTCAAGAGTTGGGGGTTCCGATCTTGACGGAGGAGGAGTTTGTCCAGCTGTTACAGGATTATGCCGGACGTGAAGAAGAAAAATGAAATTCAAGTCACTGGAGTAAACGACTCCGGCAGGATAATGCATAACATGAGCGATGGGAAGTATTTTTCTAAAGCAGCAGGGGAAGGAGTAGGCCGATGGTTCTCACCAAGGAACAAGTACGGGCCTTGGCGGAAATTGCCCGGTTGGGGGTGAGCGAGGAAGAGCTTGCCGTTTTAACGCCCGCGATCAATCGTACTTGTCAATACATTGTTGCAATCCGGGAAGCCCCTGTACCGGAGGGAATAACGGATGTGCCGCCGGGCGAACCGGCCAACCCGGGACGGGAGGACGAGGTACAGCCCTCCTGCTCCGGGAGGCCATCCTAAGCAATAATCCGCAGCAGGCCAGGTTTTGCCATCAGACGCCGCGGTTTTTCGAGAACTGATCCTTTATAATATCTGGACGTGGAACGGAGAAGGGGATCACGCATGGAGCTTACCAAGATGGATGTAGTTGCCTTGCGAAAGGCGCTGGACCGGCGGGAAATATCAGCGGTGGAGCTGACCACCTACTATTTGGACCGGATCGCGAAGCTGAATCCGGAGCTTAATGCTTTTATTACCGTCCCGCGGGCGGAAGCCCTCCAGATGGCGGCCGCCGCCGACCGGCGGATCGCCGCGCAAGAGAACGTCTCGGCCCTCACCGGGATTCCGGTGGCGATCAAGGACAATATTTGCACGAAAGGGATCCGGACGACTTGTGCCTCACGCCTGCTGGCGGATTTCTATCCCATTTACGATGCCACGGTGGTCGCCAGGTTGAAAGAAGCCGGGGCGGTGTTGATCGGCAAGACCAACCTGGATGAGTTTGCCATGGGTTCGGCAACGCAATATTCGTTTTACGGGGTAACGCGTAATCCCTGGGACCGGGACCGGAGCGCCGGCGGTTCCAGCGGCGGTTCGGCGGCGGCCGTGGCCGCCGGGATGGCGCCCCTGGCTTTAGGGAGCGATACCGGCGGTTCGATCCGGCAACCGGCGGCTTTTTGCGGAATCTGGGGGTTAAAACCGACCTACGGACGGGTTTCCCGCTACGGTTTGGTCCCCTATGCCCCGTCCTTCGACCAGATCGGGCCGCTGGCCTCAAGCGGACGGGACCTTTTCCTTTTGTTCCAGGCGATTGCTGGTTACGATTCCTTGGATCCCACTTCCCTCCCCGGCCAGGCTGGCATGGACGGGGAACTTTCCCGTTCGATCCGGGGCTTACGGGTGGGGCTCCCCCGGGAATTTTTCGGGGCGGGGTTGGACACCGGACTTAAAGAACGGGTCTTGGCGGTGGCCAGGGTTTTGGCGGAAGCCGGTTGTGAGCTGGTGGAGCTTTCCCTGCCGTCCGTGGCGTACGCGGCGGCCACTTATTATCTCCTGGCTTATGCGGAAGCCAGCTCCAGCATGGCCCGGTACGACGGGGTTCGTTTCGGGAGCCGGGAAGAGGCCGACCAGGGAATCGCGGGGATGATGACCGCCCCCCGGCAGGGTTTGGGGCTGGAGGTAAAACGCCGTATTCTGTTGGGAACCTATTTTTTAAGCCCCGGGTGCTACGAAGAGTATTACCGGCAAGCACAGAAGGTCAGGGCCTGGATGAAGCAGGATTTTGCCGCCGCGTACCGCTGTTGTGATCTGCTCTTAACCCCGACGACGGCGGCACCGGCCTTCCGGTTTGCGGAAGAAGCAAGGGATGAACGGGCTTTGCTTTTGACGGAACAATATACGGTGGCGGCCAATTTAACGGGCTTCCCCGCCCTGTCCTTCCCCTGCGGCCGGATTAACCACTTACCGGTAGGGGCGCAGCTGATGGGTCCGGCGGGGACGGAGACCCTTTTGATCCGGGTGGCGATGGCTTATGCGGAGCGGGCATGACGCATGAAAACAAAGGATTGCCAAATTAAGTTAATAATTTAGTTAAGATGAATATTTAACCGCGTTTAATTAAAAAAAATAAATTCCGTTGAAAATTGCTTTTTCGTGAAACATAAGCCAGGCGGAGCCCGAATACACTAAAAAAGAGGAAAAGCAGCAATAGCGAAACGTTGCTTTCTCCCGTTTCAGGGAGGAGCCGGGTACAATTTGCTGCTTTTTGTTATAAATATCCATAATTCCTTGACGAGCGCGGAAAAACAAGATAAAGGATTTTTGGCTTTTATCTCAAATGTATAATGTTGATATGTATGGAGGGGAGAATGAATGTTAACAAATTTGGCAAAGAACCAGGAAGAAACGGTGTCAACTTCCACTGACGCGCAGGCGGCAGACGAATTGTTGAAGATCGAAAATCTTCATACTTATTTCCATACGGAAGAAGGCATAGTCAAAGCAGTCAACGGTGTCTCTTTCGATCTGCGCCAATCTCATGTTTTAGGAGTGGTCGGCGAAAGCGGTTGCGGAAAAAGTATGACCGCCCTCTCGGTGATGCAACTTCTCCCTGAACCAAAAGGGAGGATCCACGCGGGAAAGATCCTTTACAACCGCGGGGAAAAAGGGGTTATTGATCTGGCGCAGCAAGACCCGCGTGGCCCCGTGATGCGCAGTATTCGGGGAAATGAGATCGCCATGATCTTCCAGGAACCGATGACATCATTAAATCCGGTTATGACCATCGGGGAGCAGATTATGGAAGTCGTGGAACTCCACCGCCAAGTTTCGCGGAAAGAAGCCTTGGCGATCGCCACGGATATGATCCGGAAAGTCGGGATCCCCAGTCCTGAACAGCGGGTGAAAGAGTACCCCCACCAGCTCAGCGGTGGCATGCGACAACGGGTAATGATTGCGATGGCGCTTTCCTGCAACCCCCGCTTGTTAATCGCCGATGAACCGACGACGGCGTTGGATGTGACCATTCAAGCACAGATCCTTGATTTAATGCAGCGGTTGCAGGAAGAATACCGGATGGCGATTATGATGATCACCCATAATTTAGGGGTGGTGACCAAGATCTGTGACGAGGTCGTCGTTATGTACCTTGGGCAAGTGGTGGAGCGGGGAACGGTCCGCCAGATTTTAAAGGAATCATTACACCCCTACACCATTGGTTTGGTGCGGTCGATCCCGACGATCGGGCCGCGTCATGAACGCCGGTTGACGCCGATTCCGGGCGTGGTGCCCAATCCGACCGCGGCTTTACCGGGATGCGCTTTTCAGGACCGCTGTGACCGCCGGATGGCGATCTGTAGCGAAGAACCACCCACGGTGGAAGAGAACGGACATCAGGTGAGGTGTTGGCTTTATGGTAAGTAACCAGATAACGAACAAAGATCCACAGGAACAAATTATCCTGGAAGTAAAGGATCTGCAGAAATATTATCCGATCCAGCGGGGTGTTTTTCGTTCGACCGTTGGTCATATTCGCGCCGTGGATGGGGTGAGCTTTAGCGTGCGCGCTGGCGAGACCCTTGGTTTGGTCGGGGAGAGCGGCTGTGGGAAGACCACCACGGGCCGGTGTATCATCCACTTGGAAAAACCAACCGGCGGGGAGATGTTTTTTTATAAGGATGGGGTTAAAACCGCGATTACCCAGAAAACCATCCGGAACCTCCGCCGTGATCTGCAGTTCATCTTTCAGGATCCTTATTCCTCGCTGAATCCCCGCATGACGGTGGAACAGATTGTGGCCGAGCCTTTAATCACCCATGGGCTCAAGAACAAAACCGAGCTGCGCGACCGGGTGGTTGAACTCTTGACCGCCGTTGGTCTTTCCGGGGACCATCTTCGCCGGTACCCCCATGAATTCAGTGGCGGCCAGCGGCAACGGGTGGGGATTGCCCGCGCCTTGGCTTTAAAACCGCAATTGGTCATCTGCGACGAACCGGTCTCGGCGTTGGACGTTTCGGTTCAAGCCCAGGTCATTAACTTGCTCCAGGATTTACAGGAACAATACGGCCTGACTTATCTGTTTATTGCCCATGATTTGAGTGTAGTTTATCATATTTGTAACCGGATCGCCGTAATGTATTTGGGACGGATTGTGGAACTGGCGGAGGTGGATGAACTATTCGCCAATCCGAGACACCCCTACACGGAAGCGCTCTTTTCCGCCATTCCGCTTCCCGATCCGGACAACCAATTGGAACAGATTATTTTGGAAGGGGATGTGCCCAGCCCGGCCGACCCGCCCAGCGGGTGCCGTTTCCATCCCCGGTGTCGTTATGCCCAGCCCATCTGCAGCCAGGAACAGCCTGAGCTTCAGGCGCTGGCGGGGAGTGAAAACCATTTGGTGGCCTGTCATTTCGGAGAAAAACTGTCCTTGCGCGGGCTGAAAATTGCTTAAAATTAAACAACAACAACTTAAGGCTTTGGTTTTACAACATAAGGCTTTGGGCTTTATGATATGGAATGATAAGTATCGGATGGGGGGTGGTTAAGGGAAAAAAAGTTGATTCTTACCGTGACAGTTTATTTAAATTTTGGAGGTGTGAAAGATTGAAAGGTAAAGTTTGGTTATGGGTTATTCTCGCGCTTGTAGTGATCGTGGCCGGGGTAGTCATCTGGACCGGTCAAGGCCCGAAACAGGCGGGAGGGAGCCAGAGCGTCAAGTTCGATCCGAACATCTTTGTTTATGTGGGGGCCGGCGATGCGGAAACGCTTGACCCGTCGAAGGCCTACGATACGGCTAGTTCAGAAATTATCTTTCAGTATTACGACAATTTAATTGCTTACAAAGAAGGAAGCCTGGATGAGTTCGTGCCGATGTTGGCAACCGAGGTGCCCTTGGTGGCGAACGGCTTGATCTCCCCGGACGGGAAAACCTATACCTTCCCGATCCGGAAAGGGGTTAAGTTCCATAACGGCGCCATTTTAACCCCGGAAGATGTGGAATATTCCTTTGAACGGAATATCCTGGCTGATCCGACGGGCGGCCCGATGTGGATGTTGATTGAGCCCTTGTTTGGCGTAGCTACGATTAAAGATCTGGCTTGCCAGATTGCCGGCGTTGATTCCTTTGAGGAAGTCGACGAAGCCGGGCTCGTGGCTACCGCGAAACGCGTGATGGACGCGATCGAGGTCAAAGGGGATAACGTTGTCTTCCATCTGCATGCTCCATATCCACCGTTCTTGTCGATCCTTGCCCGGAACTCCAGCTGGTCGGTGATCCTCAATAAAGAATGGATGATTGCCAACGGGGCTTGGGACGGCAAACCGGAAACCTGGATTAAATGGCATGACCTACCCACCGAAGAACAGACTCTCTTTGACAAAGCGATGGGGACCGGTCCATACAAACAAGTGGAGTGGGACCGCAGCAACAGTAAGCACACGATGGAAGCCCATGCCGATTACTGGCGGGGACCGGCCAAGATTAAGACGGTGATCGTCAATAACGGTGTGACGGAGTTTAACACCAGAAAATTGATGTTGCAAAAAGGCGAAGCGGACGCGATTTATGTTCCTGTTGAAAATTCTCCGCAGTTGGAGGGGATGGAAGGAGTAACGATCATCCGGAACCTCCCGCGGTTGAGTAACGTGTGCGCCATCTTCAACCAAGAGATCAACGCCGTGGACAACGAGTTTGTCGGCAGCGGCAAGCTGGATGGGAACGGAATTCCCCCGGATTTCTTCTCGGACATCAATATCCGGAAGGCTTTCTGCTATGCCTTTGACTACGAGTCCTTCATTAAAGAAGTGGTCCTGGGTGAAGCCTCTGTTCCCTATGGCGTCATTCCGTTGGGCTTGAGTGACTTCTTCGATACCAACGGTCCGCGTTATGAATATAATCTGGAGAAGGCCACCGAATACTTTAAGAAAGCCTTCAATGGCGAAGTCTGGGAGAAAGGCTTTAAACTCACTCTGGTTTGGAACATTCCCAATACCACCCGCAAGACCGCATGCGAGATCTTAGAGCACGGAATTGAGTCGATTAACCCCAAATTCCAGGTGGAAGTTCAAGGAATGGAATGGGCGACCATGTTGCCGCGGCGCCGCGAAGGGCGTTTACCGATGGTCTTCATCGGCTGGCTGGCCGACTTTGCCGACCCGCACAACTTTGTCTACCCATATCTGCATAGTAAAGGCGATTTCATGGCCTTTACCGGTGAAATTGGCCGGAAGTTTGCGGAGGCCGAGTTTGATGAACTGGTTAACGCCGGGATTAAAGAATCCGACCCGGCCAAACGGAAGGCGATTTACACCGAACTGCAGAAGAAATCGATTGAACTGGCACCCCATCTCATGCTTTATGATGCCTATGACCGCAGAGCACATCGGGATTGGGTGAAAGGGTATGTCTTTGATCCAATCTGTCCGGCGTTTTACGATTTCTATGCCCTTTCCAAGAGCCTGGATAATTAGAAAAAAGACCTTTTGCAAGCGGGGGCTCAAGGAAGCCCTTGGGCTCCCGCTTGTTATATTATTTTCAATGCGGTAGGTGTAGTAGATGCTCTCTTATATAGTTCGGCGCTTGTTATTCTTACCGGTGGTGCTCTTTGGGGTGACCGTCCTAATCTTTGCGCTCATCAGTACGCTGGGGCCCTGGACGCGCGTGGCCACTTTTGTCCCGTCACCTGACGCCGAGCGCCATGTGGATCTGGAGGCGATCATCCGGAAATACAACCTGGATGACCCGCCCCTCAAAATGTACCTGCGATGGGTGAACAATCTCCTGCGCGGCAATTTGGGCTGGTCCCAGTCCAGCCATATGACGGTGAATGAGGCGATCGCCCGCCGTTTCCCGGCGACGTTGGAGCTGACACTGTTTGCGGTGATCCCCGTTATTCTTGGGGGGATCTTTTTGGGCGTAATTTCAGCGGTAAATCATAATAAACCCATCGACCATGCCACCCGGGTGATGGCGATTACCCTTTGGTCCATGCCCGACTTTGTGCTGGGCTTGGCCGTGCTGATGGTGGGCTTTGGCATCTTGGGTTGGTTCCCGCCGGGGCGTTTAAGTGCCTGGGCCGAACTGGAGATCCTGAGAACGTCGTTCCGTTCTTATACGGGGATGCACACCATCGATGCCCTTTTGAACCTGCGCTTCGACATTTTTTGGGATGCTTTGCGCCATATCATCGCGCCGGTCTTTACACTGGCCTGCTTGTGGTGGGCTTTTATGCTCCGGATTACCCGTTCCAGTATGTTGGACGTCTTGAATCAGGACTATGTCCGGACCGCGCGGGCAAAAGGCTTGGACGAGAAGACGGTCATTAGAAAACACGCCTTGGGAAACGCGCTGATCCCGGTGACCACCGTGGCCAGTAGCATGCTCCTGGGGTTGTTGGGCGGGGTGGTAATTGTGGAAACGGTCTTTAACTACCCCGGACTGGGCCTCTTGACCTCGACGGCGGCGACGCGGTTGGATGTGCCGTGTGTGGTCGGGGTGGCGCTCTTTTACGCCGTTATTTTAGTCGTGGTTAACTTGGTCGTGGACGTATTGTATTCAATCATTGACCCCCGAGTACGATTGGAGTAGGTGTGAAATGAATATCTTTAGACGACTGGTGAAAAACCGCATCTCGCTTTTTGGCCTGATTTTACTGTTGTTTTTTGTGGTCGTAGCCATTGCCGCACCGTGGCTGGCTCCACCGAAGGAAGGCAGTGATCCATACCGGATTCCGCGCCGGGGTTGGACGCTGGAGCCGACTCCGCCCTCGGCCCAATATCCGCTGGGATTAACCCAAGGGCAGTATGATATTTATTACGGACTGGTCTGGGGGACGCGGACGGCATTTCGGGTTGGCATCATCGTCATTGCTTTCCGGGCCCTCATCGGCATTATCCTTGGTTCGATCGCTGCCTACTACGGCGGAATACTGGATGAAATCCTCATGCGGTTTACCGATATCTTCATGAGTTTCCCCTATTTAATTGGGGTGGTTGTTTTTGTCTCCATCTTTGGACCGGGTTTAAACAATGTGATGATTCCCTTAATTGCGCTGGGTTGGATGCCCTACGCCCGGATGATCCGGGGCAACATCTTGGCGGTGAAACAAGAGGAATATGTGCTGGCGGCCAGGGCCATCGGGGTCAGCGACTTTAAGATCATTACCCGGCATATTCTGCCCAATTCCATCTTTCCGGTGCTGATCCAGGCTTCGATGCAGATCGGTTCCATTGTCATCAGCGTTTCGGCCTTGAGTTTTCTCGGGCTCGGTGCGCCCGAAGGTTATGCCGACTGGGGGCAGATGCTTAGTTTTGCCCGGAACTGGATGCTCGGTGACCAGGGTAATGTGCTGAAATACTGGTTTACGGTGGTTTATCCCGGTCTGGCCATGGTCCTCTTTGTCCTTTCCTGGAATTTGATTGGCGATGCCTTCCGGGATATTATGGACCCGCGGATTCAGGCCTAGAATGAAGCCAGGATAAAGTTTGCTTTTTGCGTTTTTATCCCCTTTGTTTTTATACATACTTCATTTTTTCTTGGGTAAGGCTAAAAGAGAAACGGAGGGGATGAAATGCAGAAAAGAAACTGGATTATCCTGTTGGCTTTTCTTTTGACGGCAATATGTGTGGTACCCGCCGGCGCCAATTGGATCTATACGGTACGGCGGGGAGATACTTTGTTCCGAATTTCACGCCGGGTCGGGGTGAGCGTCAACACTTTACGGAGCTGGAATGGTTTATGGACGGATCATCTCCGGGTCGGGCAGCGGCTCACCATCCCGACGCAGACCACGGCCAGGGCAGCCGGGGGATCCCGCGCCGGTGTCGACCGTTATTTACTCGCCCGTTTGGTCCATGCCGAAGCGGAAGCCGAACCATACAGCGGTAAAGTAGCCGTGGCCGCGGTCATCCTGAACCGGGTCGAGAGCCCCAAATTCCCGAATACTTTGGCCGGGGTAGTTTTCCAACCTTTAGCCTTTGAGTCGGTGGCCAACGGCCGGATTTACAACAATCCCAGCAGTGAGGCGATCAAAGCCGCCGGCGATGCGATCAACGGGTGGGACCCAACCGGCGGGGCGTTGTACTTTTGGAACCCGTCGAAACCGGTCAGCCGCTGGATCTGGACCCGACGCATCATTGCCCGCATTGGACGGCATGTCTTTGGCCTCTAATTTCACCCGCAACCGGCTTTCCGTTTAAAAGCTGGCTGGCGGGGAAATAATAGGCAAGAAAGGTCCGGTTCGAAAATAGGACTAAAACAGGGGTGATGATCGATGGTGAACTGGAACAGCGGGCTGCTGCGGATGGTTTTTACCTTCCTGAGCCTCTTTTTCCTGGCTTATGTGTTGCCGGGGCTCTCCGCCTATACCGTGACCCATCTCTTGGTGGTCAGTATCTTGTCGGCTTTCTTGGCGACCATTGGGGAAACCGTCGTCCTGGCCGATACACCGATGAAAAAGGGTTGGCTCCTCTTCGGTGTTACGGCTTTGACCATCTATTTTTATGCTTTTGTCTTCATGCGGGAGCGCCTTTCGGCGGTCAGCGTGTTGTTGGCCGCCGGGCTCGTTGCCGTTCTTGATTACCTGCAACGGATACGCGTGGAAGCGGGTGCCGGACGGGATGTAACCGGCGAAGGCCAGGCGGAGCCCGGCCCCGAGCAACAGGAATAATAAACCGGTTGATCATGGCGGGCATTTCCGCTAGAATAAATAAGCAACAAACAGACGAAAACATTCTGGGATATGCGACGCTCTGCTTTTTGAACCTACAGCATTACGACGGGAGATCTATATTTAAACGTGGATATCGGGCCTCATTCAGTGCAGAGGAGGATAGAAGCGTTTGTGCGATCACCCACCTATCCGCAGGATAGGTGTCAAAAAACAGACGACGGTATCCTGGTTTTTTTATTACCCAATAAATCGCGAAAAGATTATCCCGAATAGATAAAGGAAGAAAGCCCTCCCCGGGCAGGGAGGGCTTTTTCTTTTGCCTTTTGCAAACATTTGTTTGGCAAAAAAGAGGATCGGGGTCGGCTTTGCCCAATTATATACGAAAGTGAAAAAACGGAGGGGTTCGATGGCGCGGATTCGCTGCCTGCATTTGGCCGATCTCCACCTCGGCTGGGCACCCCGGGACTGGGGGGGCCGGGAGGCCGAACGGCAACAGGAACGGGATAGCTTATTAAGAAAAGCCGTTGATCTGGCCCTTGATCCGGCGGCCCAGATCCAATTGGTTTTGATTGTCGGCGACCTCTTTGAGTCCCATCGCCCGCCGGCGGACCTGGTCGCCGGCGTCCTGGCGGAACTGGAACGGCTGGTGCGCGCCGGACTTCAAGTGGTGACGGTACCCGGGAATCATGATGAGATTACCTACCACGATTCGGTGTATCGTAAGTACGGCCGGGAGTGGCCGGGCCTTTTGGTGACCAACCCGCACCCGGAACGGATTGGGGTGCTGACCCTTGGCGGAACACCCTGTTATCTCTATAGTCTGGCCTATACCGGCGGTTTAACCGGGGGAACGGAGCCGCTTCGGGATTTTCCCCGGGGCACGGAAGATGGGCTGCACGTGGCGATCTTCCATGGCTCATTGGACTGGATGGCCGGCGAGCGCAGTCTTCCCCTGTCGACGCAGGGCTTGGCGGAGGCCGGTTATGACTATGTGGCACTTGGTCATCTCCATCAACATCAGGTTAAAACAGTAGGCAATACCTTGTTTGTCTACCCGGGCATGGTCGAGGGAAAGAACTTGAGCGACCCGGGAACCGGATTCTTTACCGTGGTCGAGCTAGGCGCAGGTGCGCCGCGGGTTGACAAAATACCGGCGCCGGTCCGGCCTTACCGGCAGGTGACGCTGGATGTGACCGGAATGGACGATGGCCGATTGGGAGAGGAAATAAAAAAGATGGCCGATCCCGAGGCCGTGGTGGATTTTCGGCTCACCGGGGTCCTTTCGTTCTTACCCGATTGGGCGCTCCTGACGGAGCAACTGAAGCGACAATATTTTTACTGCGAAGTACGGGATGAGACCGCCTTTCTTGATCCGGCCATCCTCGAAAAGTGGGCCGAAGAACCGACTTTACGGGGGGCTTTTTTACAGCGGATGTTAAGACGGATGGCGGCGGCCGCCACCCCGGAAGAACAGCGCCGCAACTATCTGGCCATGGCAAAAGGCATTGCGGCTTTACAAGGGGGGAAAGCCCGTGGGGAACGTTAAGTTTGACCGGGTACGTTTGACCGGGTTCGGTCCCTACCGGGAAACTACAGAATTTATCTTCACCGATGGGCTTAACGTCTACGTGGCCCCCAACGAGTCCGGAAAATCAACTTTGGTCGCCGGGATCACTGCTTTGCTCTTCGGTTTACCCCAGACTACCGACCCCACGGTTTTTGGGCAAGCCCGTTACCTGAACTGGGATCACCCCCTTGGTTTCGAGGGCGAGTTGTTCTGGCGGGTTGACGGGGAAAGCTACCGCCTGCGGCGGAACTTTCAAAACAACCAGATCTCCCTCGCCCGGCTGGAAAACGGTGAGTACCGGGAGATCATCGGTGGAACCCATAATCCCCGGGCCCAGCGGCGTAACCTGCGTTATGAGGAGAAACTGAAAGCATTAATTGGCCTCAATTCCCAGGGCTTGTTTGAAGCTACTTTTTGTCTGACCCAACCGCTCCCGGAGGCCGATGAGCTGGACGGCCGGGTCCAAGAGTTGCTTTCCGGTACCGGGGTGGGGTTTAAGTATGCCACCGACCAACTGGCCAAGGAGTTACGGGAGCTCACCCGTTTCACCGGCCGCCGGGGTGTGACGGCCAAGGATGCTTTTGAACCCCGCCTCTTGGAACAGTTGGCGGCGGAGATTGAAACGACGAGAGCGGCGATTGCGCGGGACCGGGAGCTTGTCGACCAGTTGGAAGCGGTCCGGAAGCGGTTGGTGGAAAAGGAGAACGCCCGGGGGAATCTGGAGGAAAAACTGGCGGCGCAGGAACGGATGTTAAACCTCTGGAGCCAGTGGCAGCAATTGAAGCAGAATTACGAGGCGGCGCGGCAGGTCTATACCCAGGTGCAGAAGAGTAGGGAACAAGCGCGGGAGTTAGATGCGACGCTGCGCCGGATCGAGGAAGAAAAGACCGCTTATCACTGGGGGCCGGCTGTACCGCCCGAAACGGCGGCGATCCTTGGTGAACTGGAGGCCATCGTTCAGCAAAAGACCCGGCTGCACCAGGGGATTTCCGAGTTGGAAGCAGAAAAGGGCACCGTCCTGGCGGCCGACCAGAGGACCGGTAATGTCGTTTCCGGTCCGGACTGGTCAGCCCTGGGGCCCCAGCCCGTGGCGGTAGTGGAGAGGCGCCGCGAGCAAGCGGCGGAGGCGCTCGCCTTCTGGGCCGAATGGGAGCAGTTGGAAGCGGCGGTGGCCGAGAACTGGCGGGTCCGGGCGGAAGAGTACTCATTGTTTGAAGGGGCCGATCCGGAACTTGTTGAAACGTTAAAAGTTTGTGAGTCCCGGCGGGCCTATCTCCGTTCCGTGTTGGAAAATGCCTCTTTGAAATGGGAAAACGCGAAAGCGGAACGAAGACGGCTTGACTACCGGCGGCACCTCCGGCTGGTTTTGGCGCTCGGTGCCGCGGCCGCCGGTGGTGGGCTGGCCGTCCTTTGGGCCGGCGGGCGTGCCGGCCTCCCCCTCGCGTTGCTGGCCGGTGTGCTGCTCGGTGCCGCCGGCGGTTATCTGGCGGGTTGTCTGTTCCTTCCCGCTGGGTTACGGGCGCAGGTCCAGCAGGAAGTGGTGAAGAATGAGGCGCAGGTTAATGCGGCTAAGCGCGCGATCGATGAATTCGAAGCACGGGTTAAACCATTTACGGACCGCTACCCGGAGGTGGCGGCCGCCGTCCGCCGGTGGGAAGATTTGGTGGACGAAGGTGAAGAACTGGTCCGCCGGCAACAGGAGTTACGCCGCCGGGAGCTGGGGGCCTACGCCGGCCCGGTGGCGCAGTGTCCCTTGACAGCCGGTGGGTTGCTTTTGAACGGGCGCTGGCCCGATTTGTTCTCCTTCGCGCAGGTGGTGGCCCCGGACGAAGATTTGACCTGTCTGGGCGAACTGGTGGCCTGGCTGGCGGAGAAACCGGCCCGTTGGTGGCAGCAGTTACAGGCGGAAGCCACTGCTTATGAAGAGGAACAGGCCCGGCGGCGCCGGCAGGAGGCCCGGCAGGAGGCCAACGAAGAGTATCTGGCAAAACAACGGCAGCAACTGGCCGCCTTGGCGCAAAGGGAAGAAGAATTACGGGGCCGGATCGACCCGCTCCTGACGGCGGCGGGCGGCGATTACCAGGAGGCGAAAAGGCTTTGGGCCAACTGGCAGGAGCTGGAGCAAAAAGAGGAGAAAGCCCGTGCCGCCCTGGAGAACATCCTGGCGATCCATAGGGTTAATTCCTTGGCGGATCTGGAAGCCAAAAGCGATGACGCGTTCCTGGAGGCGCAAACGCTCCTCAGTGAACGCCAGAAGTTGGTCGCGGCCCACCCGGGCCTCGCCCAACTGGAAACCGCCACCGAACCGGAGGCGATTGAGGCCGGTTATGCCCGGCGGCGGGAAGAAGTTGCCCGCGCCCAGGCTGAATTGCGCGTCCTTGATGAGGAGATTCGCCGGCTCACCATGGAGCTGGCCCGGCTGGAAGGCCAGGAACCGGTGAACATCGCCCGGGCCGAGGAAAAATTGACGGAGCTTACGGCGCGCCATGCGGAGGTTGAACTGACTTGCGACGCCCTTGCCGTCGCTTATCAGGAATTGACCGCTGCGATCCATGATTTTCAGAGCACTTACCGCCGCCGCCTGGCCGCGGCGACCACCGAATATTACCGGGGCATCACCGGGTTCAGTGGACGCCGGGTGGAACTGGATGAAGCCTTCCGCGTGACCGTGTCCATCGACGGACGGCCGGTGGCGCCGGGCCAACTGAGCCACGGGGCCCGCGACCAGTTGTATATCGCCCTGCGCCTGGGCATTGCCGATCTTTTGGCCACCGAGGCGGTTTTGCCTTTTGTTTTCGATGATCCGTTTTTAAACTGCGATGCGGAGCGTTTGAACAAAATCCGTGCTTCATTGCAGCTGCTGGCCGCCGAACGGCAAGTGATCCTCCTTTCCCACCGGGTTGATTTTGCCGCCTGGGGGGAGGAGTTGGTGGTCAGGAGGCTGTCTTGAGCGGCCGTTAATTTCGTAAGGCGCAAGACCCGAAAGGGTCTTTTTTTTGTAATAGTAATTTTCGGGATAAGACCGGATTTAAGCATAAAAAAGATGTTGGGTCGATAGTAATGGCAAAGGGGAGATTTGTTCATAAAGGAGGGGGAAAGATGGAATACTTGGCACGAATCACTTTGGAGCACCAGGGAATCCAGGAAATGCTCCAGGTCCAAAAGGAACTGAACCAGCGACTGAAGAAAGCCAAGGGGGTTAATATCGTGCATCTGGAGAACACACTCCGTTTTTGGCGGGACTTTCTCGCCCAGGAACATATGAGTTGGGAAGAGGAATTTGCCTTTGCCCTTTACCGTAAATTGAACCATGGTTTACCCGAGCGTTTGCAGGGTGACCACGAACGGATCAAAGCCGCGCTGGCGAAACTGGAGGCCACCATCAAACCTTTAAGCAGCGGCCGGCCTAACGCGGGCCGGGAGTTTGTACGCTGGGGTGAAGAGTTCACGGCGACGGTAACCGACCATCTCGCCCGGGAAAATACGGCCCTGCTGGCGCTAAAGGGGCAAGGGGAGACGGGGCAGGATCTGGGGGGCCAACCGGAAGACGCACCCTGGGACCGGTTGCGACAGCTGGTTCAGGTGGCCGATGAGCTTTGCCAGGAATATCTGCAAAGACCAAGTGCTCTCCGGAGCCGGCAGGAAAACATGGTGGCCGTGGAGGAAGGACCGGAACAGGACCGGGAACCGGGACCGGTGGAGACCGGTGGGATTGAAGGACCGCCCGAAGCCGAAACAGGTGAAGCCTGTTCACTTTAAGCGGTAGTCAACCGCGTCTCCTGAAAATTTTTGGCCCGAACAGATTTCGGGCCTTTTTGGCCGGTGGAAATCTGGTATAATACGGGGAGAAGGAAGCAAAAAAGTTAGACCAGGAGCCAAAACGATGCACTATTGGGCCGATCTTCACGTACATTCACGCTACGCGATGGCCGCCAGTAAAGAGATCACCCCCGAACAACTGGTCTTTTGGGCGCGCCGGAAAGGATTAACGCTCATCGGGACCGGCGATCTCACCCACCCCGGGTGGCGGGACGAGCTCCGGACCAAACTGGAAGAGGCGGAAGAAGGCCTCTGGCGTTTGAAACCGTCCTGTGAGCTCCCGCCCGGTTCGGACCTGCCGATGGCCCCGACGGTCCGGTTTGTCCTGGCGGGAGAGGTCAGCACCGTATATAAAAAGGCGGGGAAAACCCGGAAGGTCCACCATCTGATCCTGTTGCCCCATTTTGAAGCGGCGGAGCGTCTTGCCGGCCGCCTGGAGCGTTACGGCAACCTGCACAGTGACGGGCGGCCCACTTTGGGATTGGACAGTCGTGATTTATTGGCCATTACCCTGGAGGTGGCTCCCGCGGCGGTGCTGATCCCGGCCCATATCTGGACACCCCATTATTCGGTGTTCGGAATGAAGACCGGCTTTAACAGTCTGGAAGAGTGTTACGGGGACTTAACCGCTGAAATCCATGCCGTGGAGACCGGATTGTCCTCTGATCCGGCCATGAACCGCCGGCTCAGTATACTTGATGATTACGCCCTTGTCTCCAACTCGGACGCCCATTCCCCAGCCAAGCTGGCCCGGGAGGCAACACGGTTCGAAACCGAACTCTCTTTTTCCGGCTTGCGGCGGGCGCTCCGCCGTCCGTTTCCGGGGCTAATGGGAACGGTTGAGTTTTTCCCGGAAGAAGGAAAGTACCATTGGGACGGGCACCGGGCCTGCGGGGTGCGCTGGTCTCCCCAGCAGACGATGGCTGCCGGGGAAAGATGTCCGGTCTGTGGACGCCGGGTTACCGTCGGCGTACTCCACCGGGTGGCGGTCCTGGCCGACCGGGCGGAGGAAGGACAACCCCCGGCGGCCCGTCCGGCGGAAAGGTTACTGTCCTTATCCAAAATTATTGCCGAAGCAGAACAGGCGGGAGAAGGAACGAAAAAAGTCCAGCGTCTGTACGACCGGATGCTGGCGACCCACGGTCCCGAATTGAGTATTCTTCGGGAGGTTCCCCTCGAGGACTTAGCGGAGACGGCCGGGGTGCGGGTGGCCGAAGGAGTACGCCGGGTACGCCTGGGCCTGCTTAAGGTTACCCCCGGGTACGACGGGGTGTATGGTACGGTTGAAATTTATTAAAGCAACCCACCCGGAAGGAAGTTGTACAGGAAGGAAGTTGTCAGTTGCCAAAGGCAGATGAATTGTCACCGGCCCACTGGGCTTACCTGGGCGATGCCCTCTACGAGGTTTATGTGCGCGAACAATTGGTACGGGACCCGGCTTACCGCAATACGGGCGAACTGCACCGGGAAGCCATCAAATATGTACGGGCGGAGGCCCAGGCCCGGATCGTGAGTTACATCACCCCCCGCCTTACGGCGGAAGAGCGAGAGCTGATCCGTAAAGGACGGAACCAAAAATGCGGGCATATTCCGGCCCACACCAATGCGGTGACGTACCGTTACAGTACAGCCTGGGAGAGTCTCCTCGGTTATCTGTACTTGACGGGAAGGAAAGAACGCATGGCGGAGTTGATGGCGGCCGGTTTTGCTTATTTAAAAGCAGAACAGGAGAGAGCAACACCACAAGCCGGGTCGAAGCCCAAAGCCGCCCGACAGGAGGGAGAAACATGGAAGTAAAGCTCTTAAGCCATACGCCCGAACCGGAGCGGGTCGTCGCCACGGCGGCGCGGCTCTGCTATGCCCCACAGGCCGCGGAGGAAGTGTGGGCGGGGTTTACGCCGGAGAAACAACAGGAATTTATCGATAAGCTTGTGGACTACGGCCACCTTTCCCCCTTTGAGCATGTGGCTTTTACTTTTGCCATCACCGGGGTGAGCCGGGCTTTAAGCCACCAGTTGGTGCGGCACCGGATTGCTTCCTATTCCCAGCGATCCCAGCGTTACGTCAACGAAGCCGCTTTTGCGGTGGTCGTTCCTCCTACGGTGGCGGCCGATCCGGTGGCGCAGGAAGAGTTTATGCGGGTGATCGGGCAGATCCAGGCCGGGTATAACCGCCTGACGGCGCTGGGGATCCCGAAGGAGGATGCCCGTTATTTACTGCCGAATGCCTGCCAAACCCAGTTGATCATGACGATGAACGCCCGGAGCCTGTTGCATTTCTTCAGCTTGCGTTGTTGTCGCCGGGCCCAGTGGGAGATCCGGGCATTGGCCTGGAAGATCCGGCAGGAAGTGATCAAGGTCGCTCCCCTGCTCTTTCGGGAAGCGGGACCGGCCTGCCTGGTCCAGGGCAAATGCTCCGAAGGGGCGATGACCTGTGGCCGGCCTTATACGCGGGAAGAGGTTGACGGAGAGGCTTAGGGAAGATCGGATGGACAAATGGGGCTGTCAATTGTCTTGGCCAATTTGTACGGTTTTAGATTAAGCTTTTGTGTTCTATGATCTGTCCGGTGTCCGCGGGGCTGCGGGCAGGATAATCTTCATCCAAAGAGGTGGAAGCGGATTATGGCGGCGCAAGAACGGGGAGAATGGCTGGAAGGGCGAAATCCGGTCTGGGAGGCACTGCAGGCCGGAAGGAAACTGAAAAAAGTGTATATTGCGAAGCAGGCCCATGGCCCACAGGTAAGCGCCATTGTCGCCTTGGTGCAGGAACGGGGGATCCCGCTCGAATATTGTGAACGAAAGGAATTGGACCGCCTGGCCACCACGGGTCGCCACCAAGGGGTCATGGCGTTGGCGGAGCCGCTGACCACCGTAACCGTGGACAACCTGTTGGCTCAGGCCCGCGCCCGGGGCGAAAATCCGCTCCTGGTGTTGTTGGATGGCGTCGAGGATCCCCACAATGTGGGGAGCATCATCCGGACGGTGGAGGTCGGTGGCGGTCATGGGGTCATCCTGCCGGAGCGGCGGTCCGCCGGTTTAAACGCAACGGTGCTGAAAGCATCGGCCGGCGCGGCGAATCATCTTCCGGTGGCGGTGGTTAAAAATACAGTGCGCGGGATTGAAGAGCTGAAAGCCAAAGGTTGTTGGGTGATCGGTGCCGACCAGGCCGGGGATAATCTCTGGACGTCAACCTTTGACTTGACGTTGCCGCTCTGCCTGGTTCTGGGCAGCGAAGGGAGAGGCCTTTCCCGGTTGGCCAAGGAGAAATGCGACCTCCTGCTGCGAATTCCCATGCAAGGGCGGGTTTCTTCGCTTAACGTTTCCGTAGCGGCGGGAATTCTGCTCTACGAGGTACTCCGCCGTCGCCGTCCACATGACATACAGGAGAAGGATTAAACCCGGTCCAATATTATGTAATTAATCCAGCTAACGGCGGTGAAGATAAGCAATTTGCCTTGACGATTGTAATGGCCTGTTGTATAATGTTCAGTAAATGGGACATGTTATATCTTTTATTTTGTCTGGAGGCGATGTTCGTGGGGGCCAATCCGCAAAAAAACTATGAAGTTTATGATAATATGATGGATGAGGCAATTGTCGAAGCCGCCAGGCAAGGTAATATCGGTGCCCAGGAGTACCTGATTAATAAATATAAAAATTTTGTCCGTGCCAAAGCCCGTTCTTATTTTTTGATCGGGGCTGACCGGGAAGACATCATCCAGGAAGGGATGATCGGCCTTTATAAAGCGATCCGGGATTTCCGCCATGATAAGTTGGCTTCTTTCCGTGCTTTTGCCGAACTTTGTATCACCCGCCAGATTATCACGGCGATTAAAACGGCGACCCGCCAGAAGCACATCCCGTTGAACTCTTATGTCTCATTGAACAAACCCATTTATGACGAAGAATCCGACCGGACCTTGATGGACGTAATCTCCGGGAACAAAGTGACCGACCCGGAGGAGTTGGTGATCAGCCGGGAAGAATATGTGGATATTGAGAATAAGATGGGTGAATTTTTAAGTGATTTGGAATGGCGTGTTTTGGTTTCGTATCTGGACGGCCGTTCTTACCAGGAGATTGCCCAGGACCTGCACCGGCACGTCAAATCCATTGACAATGCGTTGCAACGGGTGAAAAGAAAGCTCGAACGTTATTTGGAAAAAAGGGAAGAGAGCAACTTTAAAGGCTAACGCCAGAAATCGCCAGGAATGGTCCATAAAATAAGTGTTGACATAGAAACGAAGCTGTAGTATAATCATTTTTGCGATTGACGGAGGGGTACCCAAGTGGCCAAAGGGGGCAGACTGTAAATCTGTTGCGTGATCGCTTCGAAGGTTCAAATCCTTCCCCCTCCACCAAATAATATAAAACCGCGGGGTGGAGCAGCTGGTAGCTCGTCGGGCTCATAACCCGGAGGTCGAAGGTTCAAATCCTTCCCCCGCAACCAAGAGCCCTCATAGCTCAGTAGGTAGAGCGCATCCATGGTAAGGATGAGGTCACCAGTTCGATTCTGGTTGAGGGCTCCATTTTATTTATTTTCTTTTCCCGGTTGAGAACGGAACTGTGGGTAAAAAGCAGGAACAAAAAGTTACATAATTATAACAAAATTGAGGGCAAGCAAAGACTATCGAATCCGGATTAAAGATGGTCTTTTTCTTTTTATGGACGGTTGGAAGGGAGTAAAGAGGCGGCTGAATGGAGAATCTATGCTATAATGATGAAGGAATTTTATGTTTTTAGGAGAATAAAGAGTTATTTGCGTTACCCATAATGGTTCATAAAGGAGGATCAGAAATGGCAAAG